>JARRNE010000053.1:0-8621 GCA_037385305.1 Chromatiaceae bacterium
CGGCCTTACCTTCCGCAAAGGCCCCAACAACAGCCTCAGCACGGGGCACGGTGATCCCGGCAGCCCCTGGGCCCTTGGATCCCCCGCGGGCGGACATACCGCAGTGCACCCGGAGCTTGGCACCCTGGGGGACTTCCGGCGGCTGGTGGCCAAGGCGCGGGCGCTGGGCCTGGAGGTGGCCCTCGATGTCGCCTTTCAATGCAGTCCGGATCACCCCTGGGTCAGCGAGCATCCGGAGTGGTTCGTCCAACGCCCGGACGGCACCATCCAGTATGCGGAGAACCCGCCCAAGAAGTACCAGGACATCTATCCGCTCAATTTCGAGAGCGAAGGCTGGCAGAGCCTGTGGGAGGCCCTGCGGGGCGTCTTCCTGTTCTGGCTCGACCAGGGGGTGCGTTGCTTCCGGGTGGACAACCCCCACACCAAGTCCCTGCACTTTTGGGAGTGGGTGATCGGGGAGATCAAGCGGACCTCCCCGGAGACCCTGTTCCTCGCCGAGGCATTTACCCGGCCCAAGCTCCTGCACCGGCTGGCGAAGGCGGGCTTCACCCAGTCTTACAACTACTTCCCCTGGCGCAACACCAAGTGGGAGCTGACCCAGTACCTCACGGAGGTGACCAAGGAGGCCGGCCGGGAGTACTTCCGCGCCAACCTCTGGCCCAATACCCCGGACATCCTGCCCGAGTACCTCCAGCTTGGCGGCCGGCCGGCCTTTGCGATCCGCCTGGTGCTGGCGGCAACCATGGGGGCTAGCTACGGAATCTACGGGCCGGCGTTCGAGCTCTGCGAGAACCGACCGCGCGAGCCGGGCAGCGAGGAGTACCTGGACTCCGAGAAATATCAGCTGCGCACCTGGGACCCGGAACGCCCGGACAGCCTGAAGGACCTGATCCGGCGGGTGAACCAGATCCGCCGCGAGAGCTCCGCCCTGCAGAGCGACTGGAGCCTGCGGTTCCACCCCATCGACAACGAGCAGCTGATCGCTTACAGCAAGCGGGACGAGGAGGGCGACAACGCGGTGCTGGTGGTTGTCAACCTGGACCCCCATCACGTCCAGCGTGGCTGGGTAGATCTTCCCCTGGAGGAGCTCGGGGTGAAGGCCCACCAGCCCTACCAGATGCACGACCTGTTGGGTGGTATCCGTTACCTCTGGAGCGGACCGCATAACTACGTCGAGCTGGATCCTGCGGTGGCGCCCGCGCACGTCTTCAGGCTCCGCCGGCGCGTTCGCACGGAACAGGACTTTGACTATTACTTTTAGCGTGCGGTCGCCCGCAAGCGGGCTCCTGCGGGGCATGCGGGCGTGCGGCATACCCGGCTACGCGGGACGGCGAGTATGGACGCAGAAGAAGCCAAGAACAGACCATGACTGACACCGAGAAAGCCCGCGAGGACGATCCGCTGTGGTACAAGGACGCGATCATCTACCAGACCCACGTCAAGGCCTTCTTCGACAGCGACGGCGACGGGATCGGCGATTTCCGCGGTCTGACCCGTAAGCTCGATTACATCCATGACCTTGGGGTCAACACGATCTGGCTGCTGCCCTTCTATCCGTCGCCCATGCGGGACGATGGCTACGACATCTCCGACTACCGAAACATCTTCCCCGAGTACGGTACCCGGCGAGACTTCCGCGCATTTGTCCGCGCAGCCCACCGGCGCGGGATCCGGGTGATCATCGAGTTGGTCATCAACCACACCTCCGATCAACACCCCTGGTTTCAGGCCGCCCGCCGTGCGCCCAAGGGCTCGCGCAAGCGCAGCTTCTACGTCTGGAGCGACGACGACAAGCGCTTTCCCGAGACCCGCATCATCTTCACCGACACGGAGGGCTCCAACTGGGCCTGGGACCCGGTTGCCCAGCAGTACTACTGGCACCGGTTCTTCTCCCACCAACCCGACCTCAACCACAACAACCCGAACGTGGTGCGGGCGGTGATCCGGATTATGCGTTTCTGGCTGGACATAGGGGTCGACGGTCTGCGCCTGGACGCGATCCCCTATCTGTGCGTCCGGGACGGGACCGACAACGAGAACCTGCCCGAGACCCACCAGGTGATCAAACAGATGCGTGCGGTGGTGGATGCCCACTACAAGAACCGCATGTTCCTGGCGGAGGCGAACCAGTGGCCGGAGGACGTCAGCGAGTACTTCGGGAAAGGGGACGAGTGCCACATGGCCTACCACTTTCCCCTGATGCCCCGGATGTATATGGCGGTCGCCCAAGAGGACCGCCACCCCATCGTGGAGATCATGGAGCAGACCCCGGAGATCCCCGAGACCTGCCAGTGGGCGGTGTTCCTGCGTAACCACGACGAGCTGACCCTGGAGATGGTCACCGACCAGGAGCGGGACTACATGTATCAGACCTATGCCGCGGACCCGCGCATGCGGATCAACGTGGGCATCCGCCGGCGGCTGGCCCCGCTGCTCGACAATGACGAGGACAAGATCCGGCTGATGAACAGCCTGCTCCTCTCCATGCCAGGCTCCCCGATCCTGTACTACGGCGATGAGCTCCGGATGGGGGACAACATCTATCTGGGGGACCGCAACGGGGTGCGCACGCCCATGCAGTGGTCGCCGGACCGCAACGCCGGCTTCTCCCGGGCCGACCCCCAGCGCCTCTATTTCCCGCCCATCATGGACCCCGTGTACGGGTATCAGGCGGTCAACGTGGAGGCCCAGGAGCGCGCAGCCGCCTCCCAGCTCAACTGGATGAAGCGCATCATCGAGGTGCGCAAGGCCCACAAGGTCTTCGGTCGGGGTGGGCTGACCTTCCTGCATCCCGGCAACCGGAAGATCCTGGCTTACGTCCGCGAGGACGATCACGAGGCCGTCTTATGCGTCGCCAACCTTTCCCACAGCGCCCAACCCGTGGAGCTGGATCTCTCCCGCTTCCAGGGGAGGGTACCCCTCGAGCTCATCGGCCGTACGCCTTTTCCGCCCATCGGCGAGCTTCCCTATCTCCTCACCCTGCCGAGCCACGGCTTTCACTGGTTCCATTTGGCGCAAGACGTAGACGCCCCGGTTTGGCACGAGGAGCGCCCGGCTCTGCAAAAGCTGCCCGTGGTCGTGATGCCCGAGGGCTGGCTCACTCTGCAGCCCGCCGGGGCTCAGCGCCGCGACCCTGCCGTCCGGGCCGTCTGGCGTATGGAGCGGCAGGTCCTGCCGGCCTTTCTGCCCACCCGCCGCTGGTTCGCGGCCAAGGGCACCGCCGTTCGGTCCGTTGTGCTCGGGGAGCGGCAGGAGTGGGACGGCTGGCTCCTCTGTCTGCCCCGCGTGGATCTTGGGGACGGGAGCAGCCAGGACTACTTCCTGCCCCTCGGCGTCGTGTGGGATGTGGAGCAGCCTCCCCGTCTGGCATCCGCTGGCGCTGCGGCCCTCGCGAAGGTCCGCCGTCATTCGGCCACCGGCGTCCTGTGCGATGCCTTTTCGGACGAGCGGTTCGTGCGGGCCCTGGTGCGGGCCATCGGGGCGGGGGGCGAAGCACCTCTGGGGACCGGGTGCCTGCGTTTCTCCCCGACGGCGGCCTACCCGCAACTGACGGCGGAGGACGCCTTTACCGGCCCGGTGCGTCTGCCGCCCGAGGGAAGCAATACCGGCGCCATTCTCGGGGACCGGCTCTTCCTGAAGGGCTATCGGCGGGTGCGCCCGGGCATCAATCCGGAGGCGGAGATGGGGCGCTTTCTGACCGAGGTCTCCCCTTACTCCCAGGTGGTCCCCCTGGCCGGGACCCTGGAGTATCGGGACGCCGACGGGAGCTCCACCACCCTCGCCCTGCTGCAGGCCTTCGTCGGTAACCAGGGGGATCTGTGGGGCCACACGCTCAACCACCTGACGCGTCTGTGCGAGACCCACGGGGCCCGGGCCCCGGAGGAATGGGAGCTGGATGCGGCCCAGGTCGCCTATCAGGGGCTAGTGGCGACCTTGGGGCAGCGCACCGCCGAGCTGCACCGCGCCTTGGCGCAAGCCGGCGGGGGGCCGGCCTTTGATCCCGAGCCCATTAGGGCCATGGATCTCGCGGATTGGCGAATGCGAATCCAGGAGGAGGCCGAGCAGACCCTGGACCGCCTCTCCGATCGCCTGACCGACCTGCCGGACTGGGTGCGCGAGGAGGCGGGCCGGCTGCTGGAGCAGCGGATGGGGCTTCGGGCGCGCATCGGCGAGCTGACGCCGGAAGGCATGGATGCGGTGAAGACGCGCTACCACGGCGATTACCACCTCGGACAGGTGCTGGTCACCATGAACGACGTGGTCATTATCGATTTCGAGGGGGAGCCGGCCCGCACGCTTGCCGAGCGACGGATGAAGCACTCCCCTTTGGTGGACGTTGCCGGCATGGTGCGGTCTTTTGACTACGCAGGCTATGCCGCCCTGGACCGCTCGGCCTGCCAGCGTCCGGGGGAGCGGCCAGTTCTCGCCACGATGACGGCCGGCTGGGCGCGGGAGATGACGGGCGTCTTCCTGGATGCGTACCGGGAGGCGGCGGAGGGCTCCCCGTCATACCCGTCCTCGGACGCGCAGGCCAACGCCCTCATCGACCTTTTCACGCTGGAAAAGGCCCTGTACGAGGTCCGCTACGAGCTCGCGAGCCGCCCCGAGTGGGTGGCGATCCCCGTGCGGGGCCTCCTGGCGCTCCTGGGTGAGGCTCCGTCTTAGGGCGATTTCTGTCAAATCCAGTACCAGCTTGCACGCCAGCGCCGCGTCCTGCGCCTCTTTGTTGGCGCTCAACGCGCTGGCCTCCAGGTCCCGGGCCAGGGATCCGAAGCCGGGGCCAGGGATCGGAAGCCGGGGCCAGGGATCGGAAGAAGTAGTCGATCGAGAGGCGCAGGTGCTGGGGAGCGGTGGGATCCATGAGCTGCCTTTGCCTATTGTCCGCGTATCGGGTTAGGCTCTCGAACCCTGGGCGTTGCCCGGCTAGAGACATCCTGCGGGGGTCCGCCCTGTCCTGAAGCCCGGCGCTCTTGCCTCGCGGGCCCTCGGCACCCTTTCACGCTTGGAGGTTCGGATCTTCCGTGCCCTGGTCATGGGCACTGGGGGAGCTAAGCGCATGAACAGAGACGACAAATGAGAGACGACAAATGGCTGGACGAGCAGGCTGCCTTTTCCCTCAAGCGCCTGCTACCACGGTTGGAGGCGCGCGTCCGGGAGCGGGTCGACGATGCGGAGTGGCACGGCTACGTAGCCCGGCTCAGGCGCCATTTCCCGCGGCTCTTCACCCACCTGTTTGCCCTCTACGGCGAGAGCTACGACTTCTTCTACCACCTGGAGGCGATCCTCGCCTCGACCGCCGAGATGTGGATCGAGCGGCCACCGGATCTGAAGGCCCTGGACGCGCTGCGAGAGGCGGATCCCTCCTGGTACCAGTCGAACCGCATGGTGGGGGCCATGTGCTACGTGGACCTGTTTGCCGGAGACCTCAAGGGGCTGGGCGAGCGGATCCCCTATCTGACGGAGCTGGGGGTAACCTACCTGCATCTCATGCCGCTCTACAAGGCGCCCCAGGGGGACAACGACGGCGGATATGCGGTGTCGAGCTACCGGGAGGTCAATCCCGCACTGGGGACTATCGAGCAGCTGGGCGATCTGGCCAACGAGCTACGCCACCACGGCATCTCCCTGACCCTCGACTTCGTGTTCAATCACACGTCGGACGAGAGTGAGTGGGCTCAACGGGCCCTGGCGGGGCAGAAGGAATACCAGGCCTACTACCGCATGTTTCCGAACCGGGAGCTTCCGGACCAGCACGAGCAAAGCATGCCGGAGGTGTTCACCGAGGACCATCCGGGATCCTTCACCTACCGGACGCGGATCAAGAAGTGGGTGTGGACCACCTTCCACACCTACCAGTGGGACCTCAACTACGAGAACCCCGAGGTCTTCACCCGCATGCTCGAGGAGATGCTCTTCCTCGCCAACCAGGGGGTCGAGATCCTTCGGCTCGATGCAGTCGCCTTCATATGGAAGCGGTTGGGCACCAGCTGCCAGAACCTGCCGGAGGCCCATTGGATCATCAGGGCCTTCAATGCGTTGGCCCGCATCGCCGCCCCGGCAATGGTGTTCAAGTCCGAGGCGATTGTGCATCCGGATCGGGTGCGGGAGTACGTGAGCATGGACGAGTGCCAGCTCTCCTACAACCCGCAGCTGATGGCCCTGATCTGGGAGGCCCTGGCAACCCGCGACGTGCGGGTGATGCAGCACGCCATGCAGTCCCGCTATGCCATTACCGAGGGCTGCGCCTGGGTCAATTACGTGCGCTGCCACGACGATATCGGCTGGGCCTTCGCCAACGACGATGTGGAGGCGGTTGGGCTCGACCCCAACGAGCATCGCCGGTTCCTGACGAAGTTCTACACAGGCCGCTTCGAGGGCACCTTCGCCCGCGGCGAGCCCTTTCAGGCGGATCCGCGCACCGGGGATGCCCGGGTGTCGGGCACGTGCGCCTCCTTGGCCGGGGTGGAGAGGGCCCTGGCGGATCAGGACGAGGAGGGGGTGGAGCTCGCCGTTCGGCGCATCCTGCTGATCCACGGGGTCATTATCACCATGGGGGGCATCCCGCTCATCTACCTGGGCGATGAGATCGCGATGCTCAACAACTACGACTACGACAAGGATCCGCCCAAGCTGGGGGACTCCCGTTGGATGCACCGGGCGGTCTTCGATTGGGAACGGGCGGAGGAGCGCCGCGATCCAACCTCCGTCCCGGGCCGGGTCTACAAGGGGCTGCTCCGCCTCCTGCAGCTGCGCGGACAGAATCTGGCCTTCGGCCGCGCCGAGACCGAGATCCTGGACCCAGGCAACCAGCATGTGTTTGGCTTTGTCAGGTCGAGTGAGCAATCGACCGCCTTTGTGCTCGCGAACTTCACGGAGCAGGAGCAGCGCCTGGAGGCCCGGCGCCTGCGCCAGATGGGCATGCGCAAGATCATGGTCGACATGTACGCGGGCCGGACGATCACGGCCACGCAGGAGCTGCTGATGGAGCCCTACCAGCTCCTGGTGCTTGTCCGCGCGGCCTGAGGGGGGCGCTGATCCAGCCGCCTTGCCTCTGAACTGCCTACAATCCTTGCGGCTCCGCACACCCGCATGTAACATGGCGAGCCTTGCAGGCGCGTAGCTCAGCTGGTTAGAGCACCACCTTGACATGGTGGGGGTCGTTGGTTCGAGTCCAATCGCGCCTACCAGTTTTATAGGCCGTCAGCCCCCAGCGGCTAGCACCTGGCCGGCTCAAGCTGGCCGGGGCCGCTGCGATAGGCTGTCGGCTTTTTTGTTTTCCGGATTTCACGTGATCCCTCGTATCGATCACCGCTGAACGCGAGGCAGCAAGATGCCGCAGATCACCCTCCCAGACGGCTCCCGCAAACGGTTTGATGCGCCTGTCTCCGTCCAAGAGGTGGCCCAGTCCATCGGGCCGGGGCTGACCAAGGCCGCCCTGGCGGGCAAGGTGGACGGCCGGATGGTGGATATGAGCTACGTGATCGGGCATGACGCGAGTCTCGCCATCATTACCCGACGCGACGAGGATGCACTGGAGCTGCTGCGCCACGATGCCGCCCACGTGATGGCCCAGGCCGTGCAGGAGCTCTACCCGGGTACCCAGGTGACCATCGGTCCCGCGATCGAGAACGGCTTCTATTACGACTTCGCGCGGGAGGAGCCCTTCACCCCGGACGACCTGGAGCGCATCGAGCAGAGGATGCACGAGATCGTCGCACGTGACCTCCCCATCCAGCGCGAGGTCTGGGAACGGGCGGAGGCGATGCGGGTCTTCGGCGACATCGGCGAGCGCTACAAGGTCGAGATCATCGACGACATCATTCCCCCCGGCGAGGAGGTCTCGGTCTACCGTCAGGGGGATTGGTTCGATGTCTGCCGCGGTCCCCATCTGCCGAGCACCGGCAGGCTGGGCGACGGGTTCAAGCTGACCAAGGTCGCGGGGGCTTACTGGCGGGGGGATTCCCGCAACGCGATGCTGCAGCGGATCTATGGGACCGCCTGGCGGGACAAGAAGGAGCTCAAGACCTATCTGCACCGGCTCGAAGAGGCGGAGCGGCGGGATCACCGCAAGCTCGGCAAGCAGCTGGACCTGTTCCACTTCCAGGACGAGGCGCCCGGCATGGCCTTCTGGCACGCGCGGGGCCGCACCGTCTACCGCCTGGTGGAAGGCTATATGCGGGAGAAGCTGGGGCAGTACGGCTACGAGGAGGTGGAAACCCCGCAGATCCTGGACCGCTCCATGTGGGAGAAGTCCGGCCACTGGGAGAAGTTCGCCGAGGACATGTTCACCACGCACCTCGACGACCGGGACTACGCCATCAAGCCCATGAACTGCCCAGGGCACATCCAGCTGTACAACCAGGGGCTGAAGAGCTATCGAGATCTGCCCCTGCGCATCGCCGAGTTCGGGGTGGTGCACCGTAACGAGCCCTCCGGGACCCTGCACGGCCTCATGCGGGCGCGCCGCTTCACCCAGGACGACGCCCACATCTTCTGCACGGAGGACCAGCTGCAGGCGGAGGTTGGGACCCTGATCGAGATGGTCTTCGAGACCTACCGGGACTTCGGCTTCGACTCCATCGATCTTGCCCTGTCCACCCGGCCGGAGAAGCGGGTGGGGG
>JARRNE010000053.1:8645-15610 GCA_037385305.1 Chromatiaceae bacterium
GGGGACGCCCTGTGGGACAAGGGGGAGGCCGCGCTTGACCTATCGCTCCGCAGCAAGGGGCTCGATTTCGTCGTGAAGCCTGGAGAGGGCGCCTTTTACGGCCCCAAGATCGAGTTCACTTTGCGCGACAGTATCGGCCGCCATTGGCAGTGCGGTACGATCCAGGTGGATTTCTCGATGCCCGGGCGACTCGGCGCCTCCTATATCGCAGAAGACAACAGCAAGCGGGTCCCGGTGATGATCCACCGGGCCATTCTCGGCTCCATGGAGCGCTTTATCGGGATCCAGGTGGAGCACTACGCGGGCGCGCTCCCGGTGTGGCTCGCGCCGGTGCAGGCGGTGGTGCTCAACATTACCGACCGTCAGGCCGAGTATGCAGGGGAGGTCGTTAACATCTTGCGCGACAAAGGGTTCCGGGCAGAATCCGACTTGAGAAACGAGAAGATCGGCTTTAAAATCCGCGAGCACACGCTGCAAAGGGTGCCCTACCTGCTCGTCGTGGGCGACCGTGAGGTCGAGCAACGGGCGGTCGCGGTGCGTGACCGCACCGGGCGTGATCTCGGGGTTTGTGACATCGCGACCTTCGCCGATCGCCTGAGGGGTGAAGTCGAGCAGCGGGTTCAATGACGTGCGAAAGAGCGCCGGGACCGTCGAAGGCTCCTGGGGCTCTCGGTCGTTTTTGTTTCATGCAATTTGGAGGAATCTGCGATAGCTGCGCCAAACAGAAACCGGGTCAATAGAGAGATCAATGCCATCGAGGTGCGCCTCATCGGCGCAGATGGGAACCAGATTGGAGTTGTGGCGCTTCGGGAGGCCCAGGAGCGGGCCGAGGAGGAGGGGCTGGACTTGGTAGAGATCGTACCGACCGCCGAGCCTCCTGTGTGCCGCATCATGGACTTCGGCAGGTTTCTCTTTGATCAGAAGAAGAAGACCCAGGAAGCGAGGAAGAAGCAGAAGCAGGTTCAGGTCAAGGAGGTCAAGTTTCGTCCCGGGACGGACCAAGGCGACTATCAGGTCAAGCTACGCAACCTGGTGCGCTTCCTAAACGAAGGGGACAAGGCCAAAGTCACCATGCGTTTCCGCGGGCGTGAGCACGCACACCGCGAGCTCGGCCTGGACCTATTGAAGCGCGTCGAGGGCGACCTGGCCGAGATCAGCACCGTGGAGCAGCAGCCCCAGATGGAGGGGCGGCAGATGGTGATGGTGCTGACCCCGAAGAAGAGATAGGACGCGGCTCCCGGCCGCAAAGAGATCTAAATCGCGGAGTACAAGAGATGCCCAAGCTCAAGACCAATCGAGGGGCGGCTAAACGTTTCACGCGAACGGCCACCGGCTCGTTCAAGCGGAATGCCTCCCACCGGCGGCACATCCTGACGAAGAAGCCCACGAAACGGAAGCGCCATCTGCGCGAGCCCGCTTATCTGCACAAGGCGGATGAGAAGGCCGCCCGGCAGATGATGCCTTACAGCTGATTCGGCGGGGTCCGGAGGGAGAGCCCAGATGCCACGCGTCAAACGCGGCGTTACAGCACGCGCCCGCCACAAAAAGGTGCTGAAGGAGGCCAAAGGCTATTACGGTGCCCGGAGCAGGGTCTACCGGATCGCCAAGCAGGCCGTCATCAAGGCCGGTCAGTATGCCTATCGGGACCGCCGCCAAAAGAAGCGGCAGTTTCGCGCCCTGTGGATCGTCCGCATCAATGCGGCCGCTAGGGAGAACGGGCTGTCCTACAGCCGACTCATTAACGGGCTGAAGCAGGCCGGTATCGAGGTCGATCGCAAGGTCCTCGCGGAGATCGCCTACCACGACAGGCTGGGCTTTGCGGCGCTGGCCGAGCAGGCGAAGGCGGCGCTCGCCGCCTGACTTTACGACCACTCGCGCCTTCGGGAGAGGGGAAAGGCCGCGGTCTTTCCCCTTTTCTATGCGGGCCTCGCTGCACTGATACGATTGCAAGACCATGGCCGACGACTCCGGACTCGGCATCGAAGACCTCCGTCAGGAAGCCCTGCGCGCGGCCAAGACCGCTACAGACCTCACCACCCTCGACCGCGTGCGGGTGAAATATCTGGGCAAGAGCGGACTCCTTACCGCGCGACTCAAGCAGCTCGGCAGACTGCCCGCGGAGCAGCGGCCTGCTGCCGGGCAGGTCATCAACCGAGCCAAGGTCGCGGTGCAGGAGGCAGTCGAGGTCCGCAAGGCCCTACTGGAGCAGGAATCGCTGTCGAGCCGCCTTGCCGTGGAGCGGATCGATGTCACCCTACCTGGGCGCGGGCAGCAGCCGGGCGGTCTTCACCCGATCACCCGCACCCTGCAGCGCATCGAGCGGCTCTTCAGCAATGCCGGATTCACGGTTGCCGAGGGGCCTGAGGTCGAGGACGACTACCACAACTTCGAGGCCCTCAACATCCCCGCCCATCATCCGGCGCGGGCGATGCACGACACCTTCTACTTCGCCGAGCACCTCCTCCTGCGGACCCATACCTCCCCCGTCCAAATCCGGGTGATGGAGAAGGAGGCCCCACCGCTGAAGATCATCGCCCCCGGGCGGGTGTATCGCTGCGACTCGGACCTGACCCACACGCCGATGTTTCATCAGGTCGAGGGGCTGCTGGTGGACGAGGAGGTCAGCTTCGCGGATCTGAAAGGGGTCCTCTACGATTTCTTGAGCAACTTCTTCGAGCGGGACCTCAAGCTCCGCTTCCGGCCTTCCTACTTTCCCTTCACCGAGCCTTCGGCAGAGGTGGATATCCAGTGCGTGATGTGCGGCGGCACGGGCTGCCGCGTCTGCAAGCAGAGCGGCTGGCTCGAAGTGCTCGGCTGCGGCATGGTCTATCCGGAGGTCTTCCGCCACGTCGGCATCGATTCGGAGCGCTACCTGGGATACGCGTTCGGGATGGGCGTGGAGCGGCTCGCCATGCTGCGCTACGGCATTAACGACATCCGGCTTTGTTTCGAGAACGATCTCAGATTCCTGGGGCAGTTTGCCTGAGGGCATCCGGCGCCCCCGGACTCGCGGATCGGCCGGCCTGACACCGGCTGCGCCGCCGACTGCGGAGGCAGGTGTCTGCCGGGCTGGCCGCGGGCTTTGGACGAAGGGCAACGGGCGATGCGATTCAGCGAGTCATGGCTTCGGGAATGGGTGGACCTGGCAGAAGTGGACACCCGCGCACTCGTAGCCCAGCTAACCATGGCGGGCCTGGAAGTGGATGCAGTGGAGCCCGCGGCGCCTCCCTTCGAAGGAGTCGTGATTGGCTTGGTCGAAGCTGTCGAGCCCCACCCGGATGCCATGAAGCTGCGGGTCTGCCCTGTGGATGCCGGCCAGGGCGAGACGCTGCAGATCGTCTGCGGGGCCGCGAACGTCGCCGCGGGGATGAGGGTGCCGGTGGCCCTGGTGGGCGCAAATCTCCCCGGGGGCCTGAGGATCAAGCGAGCCCGGCTGCGGGGGGTCGAGTCCTTTGGAATGATCTGCTCCGCGGCCGAGCTGGGCCTCGCGGAGTCATCGACCGGGATCATGCCCCTCGACGCGGATGCCGCCATCGGGGAAGACCTCCGCCGCTGGCTGGGGCTCGATGACCAGTGCATCGAGCTCCGTCGCTGGCTGGGGCTCGATGACCAGTGCATCGAGCTCGATCTGACGCCCGACCGCGGGGACTGCTTGAGCCTGGCCGGGGTTGCCCGAGAGGTAGGCGTGATAAACCGCACCCCCCTGCATCCGCCGGCCATGGAGCCGGTGCCGGCCTCCCTGGAAGACTGCTTCCCCGTGCATCTCGATGCACCGACGGCCTGTCCCCGCTATGCATGCCGCGTGATCCGGGGCATCGACCCGGCCGCTGTGAGTCCGCTGTGGCTCCGTGAGCGCCTGCGGCGCAGCGGCCTGCGGAGCATCAGCCCAGTGGTCGACGTAACCAACTACGTCCTCCTGGAGCTGGGCCAGCCCATGCACGGCTTCGACCTCCGTCGGGTCGACGGTGAGATCCGAGCTCGTATGGCCCGTCCGGGTGAGCGCCTTGCACTTCTGAATGGCGAGAAGATCGACCTGCGGGACGACACCCTGGTGATCGCCGACGCACGGCGCCCCGTAGCGCTTGCGGGGATCATGGGCGGAGCGGAGACCGCGGTGGAGGAGGGGACGCGGGATATTTTGCTCGAAAGTGCCTTCTTCGCGCCAGCGGCGATCAGCGGCAAGGCCCGAAGCTACGGTCTTGCCACGGATTCCTCCCACCGATTCGAGCGGGGGGTCGACCCGCGGCTGCAGACCCAGGCCGTCGAGCGGGCGACCCGGCTCCTGCTGGACATCGTGGGCGGCCATCCAGGCCCCGTGGTGGACGTCGCTTCGAGCGCTCATCTGCCCGAGAGGCAGTGGCTCCGCCTGAGGCGCGAAAGGATTCGCCGGGTGCTGGGGCTCGCCCTCGACGACACGGACGTCGAAGACATCCTTGGCCGCCTGGGAATGGAGCTGCAAACGACCGAAGAAGGTTGGCAGGTGCTGCCGCCGACCAGCCGCTTCGACATCCTGCTGGAGGTCGATCTGATCGCCGAGATCGGCCGTATCCACGGCTACGACAATATCCCGGTGACCCATGGCCTGTCTGCCGCCCGTACCAAGGCTCCTCCCGAGGCCGCGCTTGACCTCGGCCGGGTGCGCGGAACCTTGGTCGGTCGCGGCTACCACGAGGTGATTACCTACAGCTTCGTGAGCCCCGAGCTGCAGGAGCTCGTTGATCCTGACGGGGCGCCCCTGGCTCTCGCCAATCCGATCTCGTCCGACATGGCGGTCATGCGCACAAGTCTTTGGCCGGGCCTGATCCAGGCCGCAAGGCAAAACCAGGCACGGCAGGAGCGCCGCGTGCGCATCTTCGAGACCGGCTTGCGATTCCGCACGGACGGCGGACCCCTCCGCCAGGAAAGCGTGCTGAGCGGTCTCGTCACCGGCACCGCCCTGCCGGAGCAATGGGGTGCGCCCAGCCGGCTCGTGGACTTCTACGACCTCAAGGCAGACCTCGATGCGGTCCTCGCAACCACCGGCGCCGCGGAGGCTTTCCGATACGTCCCCGCGGAACATCCGGCCCTGCACCCGGGCCAGACGGCCCGTGTAGAGCGCGAGGGGGATGCCATTGGCCTCACGGGGATGCTACACCCGGCCGCCGGCGTACGTCTCGACATGGACGGAAACGCCTTCCTGTTCGAGATCTCGCTGGAGGCGTTGGGGCAGGGCGTCTTGCCTGCGTTCAAGCCCCTCTCGAAGTTTCCCGCCGTGCGCCGCGACCTTGCCGTGGTTCTTCCAGAGGACGTCGAGCACCGCAGAGTGCGCGATTGTATTCTGGCCGCCGAGCCCGAACTGCTGAGGAAAATCGTGCTCTTCGACGTCTATCACGGGGAGAAGATAGATTCGGGTCTAAAAAGCCTAGCCTTGGGATTGATTTTTCAGGCGCCGTCTCAGACACTTACGGATGGGGATGTCGAGGGGGCGGTCGCCCGGGTCCTCGCCCGGCTCGGGGACGAACTTGGGGCACGATTGAGGGATTGATTTATGGCACTAACGAAGGCCGACATGGCTGAGCACCTGTTCGACGAGCTCGGGCTGAACAAGCGCGAGGCGAAGGATATCGTGGAGATGTTCTTCGAGGAGATCCGCGCGGCCCTGGAGAAAGGCGAACAGGTCAAGCTCTCTGGGTTCGGAAACTTTGATCTGCGTGAGAAGAACCAGCGCCCCGGCCGCAACCCGAAGACAGGGGAGGAGATCCCGATCACCGCCCGCCGGGTAGTCACTTTCCGTCCGGGACAAAAGCTGAAATCGCGAGTGGAAGCCTATGCTGGAAGCGACCAGTAGCGCCGAGCTGCCCCCTATCCCCGGCAAGCGTTACTTCACCATTGGCGAGGTCAGCGAGCTGTGTGGCGTCAAGCCGCACGTGCTTCGTTACTGGGAGCAGGAGTTCCCCCAGCTCAAGCCGGTCAAGCGTCGCGGGAACCGCCGCTACTACCAGCGGCACGATGTGCTCATGGTGCGGCAGATCCGCAACCTGCTCTACGAGCAGGGGTTCACCATCGGCGGCGCGCGCCAGCAGCTGTCGGGCGAGGGCGCCAAGCAAGACCTCTCCCAAAGCCATCAGATCATCCGGCAACTGCGCATGGAGCTTGAGGAAATTCTCCATATCCTCAAGCGGCAGCCCTGAAGCATGACTGCCGAGGATCAGTACTGGTGGGGGCCTGTGGCCCATAAGAGCAAATAGCTTTTGCAGAAAGGGGGAAACGACCGAAATCGCTCTTGGCAACGGGTCCGCGCGCTCCTCAGCCAACCTTTTCCACTCCAGTCTCCTAATCCCCGTACTCGGTCAGCTACATAAGAGGGCGGTTCATGCTTCAGGGCTGACCTGGATGCGTGGCATTTGGACCGGCGGGGGGCGACACGCTATATTAAAATGCTGCCCGGCGGCCAAGTCGGACCGACACGGAGGACGGTTTGCAGAGGCGTTAGCGTCTTTGCCCGGCCCGATAGCGGCCCCCCTGCTGCCAATATTGTGCTGCCTCTGATCCGAGCTCGGGGCTCGCAGACGCAAGCAGATGGGTGCTGCGCCGGAGGGCGAGGGGTCGCCCAGGGGTTTGCCAGGAAGCAAAGTCAAGACATCGGTAATAGCGGAAACCGATGCGGTAGTCGGTGGGGGGAAGCCAGATTCCAGCCGCCGGAGGCTTGAGAGACAGCGAACATGCAAGTATCAGTGGAAACCGGGGAAGGGCTGGAGCGGCGAATGACGGTCGGATTGCCGGCCGATAGCATCGAAGCGGAGGTCGACAAACGTCTCCAGCAGCTGGCGCGGACCATCCGCATGCCCGGCTTTCGTCCGGGAAAGGTGCCCGTGAAGGTTCTTCGGCAGCGCTACGGCGGGCAGCTGCAGCAGGAGGTCTTCGGCGATCTGGTCAAGTCGAGCTTTGCCCAGGCGGTGGACCAGGAGCATTTGCGGCCGGCGGGG
>JARRNE010000054.1:0-8616 GCA_037385305.1 Chromatiaceae bacterium
GGGCGCAGCGCGTGGCTCATGGGGCTCGCCGCCGGACGGGACGAGCTAGCCACAGGCGCTTGGGTCGCCGGATAGCCTGGATGGCGCGCAGCGCAAGCCTGGTCCTCATGCGCTCACCAGGCACCACCGGCATGAGGTCCTCCGCCGCGGCGAGTCGCCCCGGCTTCCCGTCATCGGGCTGATGGGGATACGTGAAGGCCGGCTTCATTGGGTCCATACCCCATGGACTGCGCGTCCGTTGTGAGCATGAAGTTATTGGCGTGGCATCCGCAAGAGTGGCCGTTACCCGGCCGCAGGCCCTGGTCGAATGAGGATTGGCGGAGCGAGGTCGAGCGCATCCTCGCCGCGCGCATCGGCGGCAGTCTGGACCGGGTGGTGCTGGACCGCCTCCTCGGCCGCTGCCGCTTCGCGGAGGGCGACCTGGAGAGGGAAGAAGCCTGCCACGGGCTCGCTCAACGCGTGCGCGACGAGGGGGGGATCTGCCCAACAACCGCCTCTTCGACTTGGCCGTTGCGCCGTGCCAGGATGGGGTCGTCGCCGACCGGCTGGCCGCCCTCGGCCTCACCGGGGAGGAGACCGGCTGGACCCGGATGGGGTGGAGAAGCCTCTTGGATTCGGCCAGGAGAGCGCCGGCATCCTCGATGAGCGGCTGCGCCGCTGCGTGACTACGGGTTGCGTTGCGGGATCGAGCAAATTGCGGATCTGCTGAGTGCTGGGGATCTGATGCACGCCGAACAGGGAGCGCGCGTTATTGCCGCCGTGCTCTTTCTGCATGCGCCGCTGGTAGTCCAAGAACGACGAACTCTGCATGAAAACACCGAGAAGGCCCTCAGCCATGCGTCGCCGATCGCATACCACTGGTTGTTGCCGCCCTTGCGGTGAGCTGGCAGGCCGAACAACGCCGCGCGAATGCATGCGACCAAGGCAGTCGCCGTGAAGGCTTTCGCAGTAGGGGCAATAGCAACGGGGTCAAGGGCCATCTGGAACCTCCAGTAGCGCATGAAGAGTCATTCATAACATCATGGTCGTAAAATCGGAACTGCTAGGGATGAGGTTCCCGGTTTGACCTGCCGAAACTTCAAACTATAATCTCGGATTTAGCCGCACATCGTGGGGAATGTGGCCGCGGAGCATCCGCGAGATAGCTGCGGCGGACCATCTTCTCGCGACGCAATGAGGAATTGTTGCGCTTGCGGGGACTCAATTCAGACGCGCCATCCGGCGCTGGCATCAAGAGACTTGTTCTTTGGGCCGTTAGCTCAGCTGGTAGAGCAGTGGACTCTTAATCCATTGGTCGAAGGTTCGAATCCTTCACGGCCCACCAAAAATATCAAGCGGTTGGGCGAAAGCCTAACCCTTTTTTCTTTGCCGAGGCGCACTCCAGGCGCACTCACCGACAACAAACAGCGACAATTTGCGCTGTCCGGCACCCCCAGCCACAACCCGTGGGATTCGGCCCGCTCGATCCTTCGAAAGCCGCCGATCGTCAGCCGGCATACCCGTCAAGCCCCACCCCATGCATGCGTCTCCGCCTGTGGACAAGTGCCCATTTTGAGCCCTGACTGCGCCACCAGTGCGCCAAAGAGTTGTGGCGCATTGAGGTACGTCAGCAATAGCAAGGTACAGCGCGAAAGGAGCAGAGGATTACTTATCTTCCGTTGCCGTTTCTCGCCCCTTGTTGTACGCCTTAGTTACCCCTGAAACGGGCGAGCCCCCGAGGTGCTGCGAACACCCCGAGGGCTCTTCACCACACCCTGACTGATTAGGAGTCACGGCATGGCTACGATCACCAAGCGTACCGCGAAAGACGGCAGCACGTCTTACAAGGTAGAGGTCCGCCTCAAAGGCACCCCGGCCCAGCGTGTGACCTTCGAGCGTCTGACCGATGCCCGCAGATGGGCGCAGCAGACTGAGGCCGCGATTCGCGAGGGTCGGCACTTCGGCACCGTGGAAGCGAAGCGGCACACCCTCGCCGAACTGAACGACCGCTACACCCGGGACGTGCTGCCCGCCAAGAAGGAATCGACGGTCCGGGCGCAGCGCTTTCAATTCGACTGGTGGCGGTCCGAGTACGGGCACCTGACCCTCGCGGATCTGACCCCAGCTGTGCTGGCAGAGGCCCGTGACAAACTGTTGGCGACGCCCTCCAAGCGGGGCGAGATGCTGAGTCCCGCCTATGTCGTGCGCCACCTGGCGGCCCTGTCGCATGCCTTCTCCGTGGCCGTGAAGGAATGGGGTTGGCTTGAGGATAACCCGCTGCGCAAAGTGAAGAAGCCGAAGGAGCCCCGCGGACGGGTGCGGTTCCTGTCGGACGAGGAGCGCGAGCGCTTGTTACAAGCCTGCCGGGAATCCGCGAGCCCCGACCTGTACCCCGCCGTCGTCCTGGCCCTGTCCACGGGCGCAAGGCAGCAAGAGATCCTCGGGCTTCGCTGGCCGCAGGTGGACCTTACTCGCAAGGTCGCGATCCTGCACGACACCAAGAACGGCGAACGGCGCGTTCTGCCCCTGAGTGGCGCGGCCCTGGATCTGCTGCGCGAGCGCTCGAAGGTCAGGCGATTGGACAGCGAGTTGGTATTCCCCGGACGCACCCGCAACCCGAAGCCGGTTGACCTGCGGACGCCGTTCGAGACTGCCTTGAAGCGGGCGGGCATCGAGGACTTCCGTTGGCACGATCTGCGGCACACCGCGGCCAGTTATCTTGCGATGGGCGGCGCATCCCTTGCGGAGATTGCCGAGATCCTCGGTCACAAAACGCTCGCGATGGTAAAGCGTTATGCGCATCTCAGCGACAGCCATGTTGCAGGCGTCGTCGAGCGCATGAACGCGAAGTTCCTCGGAGACGCCTGAGATGCCCAAGGAAGAGGGTCCTAAGACGCGCAAAGATGCGCGCGGGCTGCGCTGGCCTGAGCCCGACGGGGACGGAGAGCGGCGCACACTGGCTGCGCCTTGGTCGGTGCGTACTCCAGATAATCCCGAGTCGATCCCTCTACTCAAGCAGATGGCCTATGACGGAATCCGCGGCGAGCTGCCTGCTTGGGTTCCACCTGTATACCGGGAACGTTTTGACGATGAACGGGAGTACCTAGTTGCCTGCTTGGGCCTCGGGGCTGACCAGATTCGTGGGTGCTTAGACGCCCACGACGAAGACGGGATCGCGACTTTCCCCATCAGAACGGGAGATGGCACCCCGTCGAGGACTTCGGGCATCTCTCGGACGCGATCGCGTTCTTGGCTGACCTACGTCGGTCCATCCTCCACCCAGATCGGAAAGAGGGGTTGCGGCAGCTCGGTGATGATTACGCAGTACGCGGTTACGGCGATCAGCAGGGCAAGAAGAAGGGAGCAGACGAAACGAATGCGGAGTTCTTGGTTAGCCGAACGCGTTGTATCGACGAAGCCAGCTGCATTTAGTTTGAAGAAGAGTTGGCCGGAGGAGATGTCACCCGAATCGGTGCCCTTTGCCAAACTCTGTATGACGCTCTTCCGAAAGATGGGTATTGGAAGCCAGCAGATCCCGATCACATTCGCGAGTGGATCAAGGATGCAGCCAAGAGAGCCTCTCTGTCCATTCCGCCCAAGGCTCAAGTAGCAGTCCGTCCGTAGAAAAAGGCGAAGTAATCAAGCTGACTTACAGCTAAATCCCCCTTAGCGCTAGCGCTGTCAGAATTTTTTCTTTTCCTTCAGCTGGTTATAACTCTCCGTAAGCCGCGACGGGCGGCGAAACACGCTGCAATTTGGCGGCAAACAGGCGGAGCAAGTTATGCAGTCGCAGTCTGCGCAGTCCGTAGAGCAGCATCCAGTTGCTCACGTTCCGACCCTTCTGACCGTCAAGCAGTTCGCCCGGAAACATCCAGCATTCCCCGAGGGCGGACTTCGGCATCGCATCTTCAACGCCAGAACCAACGGGCTCCAGGAAAGCGGGGCAATCGTGCGCAACCTCGGTCGCGTCTTAATCGACGAGGAGAAGTTCTTCGAGTGGGTTAGGGGGGCGTCGCGATGATTACCGGGAGGGATGCCCGTGCGGGGGTGGCACGCCCCGCCGGGCTGGAAGCAAACGAAAAAGCAGGCGTCTCCAGTGTACCCGAAACACGCCCGATCGCAATCGGGCAGCTCCGTTGCGACCTCGCCATCCAGCAGCGGGCGGGTATCGACGGGGGGCTCGTCGCCGAGTACGCCGAGACAATTTCGGATTGGATCGAATCCGCGCCCGTCACCGTCTTCGGCGACGGCAGCGGAACCTACATCGTCGCTGACGGCTTCCACCGAGTCCGTGCGTGCGCCGAAGCGGACATCGTTGATATCCCCTGCGTCGTCCACCGGGGCACCAGACGCGATGCCCTGTTGTATGCGTGCGGTGCCAACGCGGCGCACGGAGCGCGACGCACCAACGCCGACAGATGAGCGCGAACCTCTCGTGGCGATGGTCGCGGAGGCTGTCGGGGAGGCGGGTGAACATGCGTAAGGATCATTCTTGCCCCCCGACCAAATGGACCCGCGAGTTCCGACGTGCGCTGCAACTGAGCGACGCTCAACTTAAGGTCTACGCGTACCTGGAAGGCGGGCTGGAGTCGCACCCCACCGGGATTACTTCGTAACCTTGGCTGCGGTCGCGGAGATGGTGCGGAAAGACCGCGATGAGGTCGCCCGCATCGTGGATGACCTGGAGCGCATCGGGTTGGTGCTGTGGGACGCCAACGCCGGAGTCGTATACGTCCCGTGCGTCTGCGCAGAGCAGTTTCGGTGGACCGGATCTGCCAAGAAGGACCCGAGCAAGGACTTCCGGCTGATCGAGGGGCGACGGCATATCGCGTCACTCCCACCGTCCCCGCTGGTTGAGCTTTTCCTGTCCCGGTGGCCGACTTTTTAGCCCGAGGAAGCCCCTTACCAAGCCCCTACCCAAGGGGCTACCGAAGGGGCTTACCAAGGGTCAACTACCTATACCGGGACAGCTCCATCCTCCGAATGGGGGCCTGATGTCCGGGAAAGCGACCGCTGACGATCTCGCGTGGGTCTGGCGTCAGCTCGCCGCACGGCCGGGCCCGCTTCGCCTGATGTTGCCGCGGGAACCGCCTCGATACTGCAATGCGCGAACGCGAGCTGGCACCGCCTGCAGAAAGTACGCGTTGATTGGCCGCGCCCGTTGCGCAAATCATGGTGGTCGCAGTTGCGGACCCACGAGCGCGAGGGGCCGGGAACAATCGCGGCGGAACCTTGAGGCAGCCCGCCGGGCGCTGGCTTCGGACTTCGAAGCGAGGAGAAGAAGGGCGCTTGCTGGTTGGGCGACAAGGCGCAGGAAGAAGCTGGTGCGGCTCTTGACGTGGTAGCTATTGACACCAAAGGGACCCTCACGGCTCAGTCCATGGACTCAGTGTCGAGTCGGTGCCCAAGATGACAACGGGCCACACAGTTGGAGCAAGCCCGCGTAACGGTTTCAAGGTGCCAGAGCAATGCGTGACAGAACCATAAAAGTCGATCCTGTGTGGCTTGCGGGCTACCTGAAGTCGGAGGCCATCGCTTCACCGGATGACTGCCCAGACCTGGCTGAGTGGGCGGCATCGAGCCTACATGCGTCGTTCGCTCGGGCTGTCGGCCTGGACCTGGACGAGGTAGTGCAGACGCTGACCGAGGCGCGCCTGTTGTGAGCAAACTCCGCCCAAGAGGAAGCCTATGATTGCGCCGACACCATCATCCAACAAACGCCCTAGCCTCCCCGCTGGAAGGCAAGGTGGGGCTTTGACTATACTGCAGGCAACTTGGGCTGGAACGGTTGCACGGAGGTGGCGCTGGTCCGTTGCGATTCGGAAACAGCTGCTGCAGCTTCAGGCTGACCTGTGAACAAATCGTCAGCCCACGATTTGAGGCCGCTTCGCGCGACGTGCTGCCAGACTGCAATTGCCGTAAGGGAGCGATATGCCAACTACTTTGCCGCAATACGATGCGCCTCCAGTTGTCGAGGTGGTTTTGAGCGCTCAATTCGATCCAGTTCCTGGATTCACTGCGGCCCATGCCGGTAGATTTTGGGCCACCCTGGACCATCAAGAGTGGACTACTGCAGAGGAAGCGCCCCCGATAGAAGATGCCTTTGAGCGTTTTGGCGACGAGAGGGTTTGGGCATCTCCGGGACTGCGCCTTATTCCCGGTGGACAGCCAGCCCGCATTCGGATCATAAACAGTGATGACGATCACATGCTGCAGATTCAGCCATCTCGGTTCGTCTTCAATTGGCGACGGCGAGTTGGCGAGTACCCCAGTTTTCGCGTACTTTTTCCGCAATTCCTAGGTGCCTTTGAACGGTTTAGGACTCATTGCCTATCTGCTGGCCTAGAGCCATTGGCGCTCAATCAGTGGGAGGTTATCTATGTCAATCATATTCCGCGAGGTGACCTTTGGAAAACACCAGATGATTGGTCGGCCATCATCCCTTGTGCCTCATTCCCGACTGATGGCCTTAAAGGTCATAAGCCTGCGGCGGTGGCGTGTAGGTGGGACGTCGTGCTCGATGAAATTCGCGGTCGACTACATGTCGATCTGCGCTTCGTTCGCCTTGAGAGCGAGCAGCGAGGAGAGGCTTTGAAGCTGCAATTGCTCGCCCGTGGTCCGGTTAAGAACGAGCCAGGTTTCGATTTGGAGGCAGGGCTCAACCTGGGTCATGAGACGATCGTGACGGCATTTGACGCAATGACGACGCCAATCGCGCATAGAGTTTGGAGAAGGAGGGAACATTAATGTACAGAGGTTCGAGAACTGCCGTAACATGGGACGATGACTATTCCGTTCCAGATGAGTTTAGCGATTGGAGTCAAGGTTGGCGAGAGCCATTAGCAGCGCAGTGGCCAAGAGGATTTCTAGCGCTGAGTAAATTTGTTTCCCTGGATGCCGACTGGGACGGCGAGGGAGCTGCTGCTCCGGATGTAGATATTGTAAACAGTGTCGCGGCCCTTTTGGCTCAACTCAAAGCTGCGCGTTTGAGCGATCCGCCGAGCCGGGTGCTTCCAACACCTGATGGTGGTGTGCTTGTTGAATGGCAAGGAAACGGGTACTACCGAGAGCTTGAAGTCTTTAAGCCATTCGAGGGTGAGGTGATGACTGTTTTACCTGACCGGGAACCTTTCCACGAAGACTGGCATTGGGGTTTGACGGAGCTGGTCGCAGACCCTTTAAATCAGCAGGAATCAGCCCTGACATGGACTGACCGACGTGTAGCAGCTATCACGCATGGTCTTTCCGCAGCTGCCTAGGCCTGCTACTTTGATCTGAGCCCGGGTAGTCGTAACGACCTTCCAATGAAGGACGAACGGGAGCCACTTACAGACGAAGAATATGTCTATCGACGAGTGCTGATGGTAGATGTTGACGAGAATCTAGAAATGCCGGTAGCGGTTACCGGATTTAGCCCCACGAAAGATGATGCGGGTGGTATCTCGGTCTATAGAGCCGGTTTTGTGACGCCAGAGGAACTGGACCAAGCTGGAAGGCGCAGCGGTGAGTATTATGTTGTGCGGCTTCGCGTGGGGGAAATCCGCGACCGGGAGATGGACGTGATTGCTGACCCGATGGAGCCATTGCGCGGCCACGCCTTGATACCCGAGATTCGCTACGGACTCAAGGGCAATGCAAAGATGCGACTTCGTGAGTTGCGGTTACGTCTTGCGCAGCTTGCAAATCATCATGCTATTGTACTCAGGCCGACATGCGGAAGCGGCCCCAGCGGATTATCTAAGGCACCAATCCGATAGAGAAGCCGCATACCTGTGGTAGCGCTTGCTGGGAAATCCTAGCCTATCCTGACGACAAGCAGCAATAAGGCAAAGCCCGTAACAGCCTGATTTTCTTATCGGGCGTTGTTGTAAGTTGTTGTTTCCCTAAGTCTCTTAATCCATTGGTCGAAGGTTCGAATCCTTCACCGCCCACCAATTTGATACGAAGTGACAAGAATATAAAGCGCGATCTTCCGAAGTGACAAGAACATAAAGCGCGATCTTCATAGTGGCAGCTCTCGAATCGATCCAGCGACTGAGTGCGGGCGAGCGGTACCACTGAGCCGAGCCCGCCCCTAGGGCCGGGTTCTTGGCCTGTCCCGTTAAAATGCGAGGTGGACCTTGCGGGCCAGGCTCGTGGCGAGCATGACAGCGTTGATGTCCGCATGCGGGATTGACTTGCAGTCGGCGCTGGCTGCGCAGTTGCCGGTCTCTCCGCGGTGCCAATTGCTAAGGCATGTCTCCCTGGGGGGACGGTGCAAGGAGCTCCGGGCGAAGCATCCAGGCGAGCACCCAGGACCCGTCCGCATCCCGTTCCAGGCAGGCCATGCTCCCGGGCTGGAAGGCGAGGGTGGGTCGATCCGGGTCGGACGCGAGCAGAAGGGACGCCAAGCGCCCCAGGTAGGGCAAGTGACCGACGATCAGGGTATCGGCGGACCAGTAGCCCAGCTCGGGGGCGAGCTGCTCCAGTGGATCTGTCGGGCCGAGGCCGGCGCGTGCCTGTGGCTCGGCCGATGGGAGCACGGAGAGGGCAAGCAGGGCAGCGGTCTGCGCGGCCCGGGTCTTCCCGCTGTGTAGGATGACGTCGACCCGGATGCCGGCGTTCCCGAGGAAAGCGGCGAGACGGTCCACGTCCTGC
>JARRNE010000055.1:0-9242 GCA_037385305.1 Chromatiaceae bacterium
GCTCCAGCAGGTACCAGTCCAGCTCCTCGGCGAAGTTCCACTCCCGCCCCTGGCCGAATTCGCAGCCCATGAACAGCAGCTTCTTGCCCGGGGAGCCGTACATGAAGCTGGACAGCAGGCGCAGACCGGCGGACTTCTGCCAAGCGTCGCCGGGCATCTTATCCAGCATGGACTACTTGCCGTGCACCACCTCGTCGTGGGAGAAGGGGAGAACGAAGTTCTCGATGGAGAGGTAGAGCCCATCTCGCGGCCCTGATCCCACCACCACGACGGCACCGCCACCGCTACCACGGCGTGCTGGCACCCAAGTCGCCGCTGCGCGCCGCCGCCACCGCCTACGCCCGTGCGCATGCAGGCAGCGCTGAGGCGGCGCCTTCTGAAACCGATGCAACACCTGCCTGCCAGGAGACTGGGTCTCGCTCTTCGGCGCGTTACCTCTGAGCGAGGCAGCGGGGTCAGGCTTTCTCCGTGCGAGCGGGCAGCGGGGTCACGAGGCAGCGCACGCGGCATCGGGGTCTTTCTCCGTGCGCCGATTCAACGTAGGCTTTGCGCATGGAGAGACCCCCGGAAGAGAACCGGGTCAAGAGAGGCGATGGTGCCAGGTTTTGCGTTGCAGCATTGCTGGGCATGCCGAGGCTGCCAATGAGCGCACGGCGCGGCTAACGCAGGGCTACGCCGAAGCACGAGGTCGCGGGCTCAGGTCTTGACAGTTGCCTCGCTCGCGTCGCCACCCCGGGATTGTCCGCGGACACGGTCGCCCCCTTGCCTGAGGCAGCTCGCGTAGGTTCATTCGCGAAGGGACCAGCGACTGCATGGACTCAACAAACGTGTCGGTGCCAAGGAAGACCTGCCGTTTGAGGTTCGCCCAGGGTGACGGCTCGCCGGTGCCTGCATAGTGGGAAAACCCGCCCTTCCCCCCATGTCCTGACGGTCCCGAGGGTAGAGCGGCGGCGACTGCATGTAGATGGTGACGAGCCGGGCCAGGGACTGCAGGGCGGCCAGATGCATGCGCTTGTACCCGTGGGAGGCACCGACACCGACGGCAACCAGCGCCTTGCGCACGTCGTTTCCCGCCGCGAGGGCGGCGGCGCTGTCCGAGCGGTAATAGCGAGAGACGTCGCGCTGATGGCGAATCCCGAACTCCTTCCACAGATGGATGAGGCGATCGGTCAGGTGGTAATCGAAGGGCCGCTCTGGTCCGCCATGGCCACGGTGACCCCGCGCTCGCCGGAGTTCTGGCCCGGGGCGGCGTTGCGTTGTCGATGGTCAGCATCTCGGCCAGGTCCTGGTGCAAGGCCGTCGAGGTGCGCAATCCCGCCTTCTACGAGATGGTGAAGAGTCCGCGTAGCGGCAAACTCCGATAGGAGGTTCCGCCACTTGCCGGAAGGCGCGAAGCCGGTCGGCCGTTACCACGGCATGTTGGCGGTACCGGCATCGCGTGGGCGGTGGAATGGCGATGCCCTATCGTGCATCCGCCCTACGCTATCCCGATGATCGCCAGGTCGCGAGCGCGGATGCCCACCAAGGCAGAAACAACGCGTACCCGGGGTGGATACCCCCGCAGCAAGCGCTTCCACGTTGAATGAAGTGAGCCTGGCCCCGTCTTCGTGCGTTCTCCCGCCGTACTTCGCGTGCGGCGCATGAACCGCCGGAGCGACGGCGTCCATCGATCTCATCGAGGTCCGGGCACTACTGCCCAGGCGGGGGGAGGTGCATCCTTTCCAGTGCGGCCGCCGAGGGCGCCCAATCTTTACTCAGCACGTTATGTACCGCGAAGACCATCAACACCATCCCTATGCTCCATAGTCCCATCAGCGCTAGTGCGAGCCGGATATACATGCGCATGCCTCACTTCGGTGGCTCCTGCAGCCGCAGGTAGTCGGAATCAGGCGCGCCGGCGCAAACAGCGGGCCGTGCACCGCATGTGTGGACGAATTCTACATGCTGCCTCTCTAGCATGCCCCGTCGCGAACGACCGTTCTCCTCCTTCCGTGCTCGGACTGTGACCTCCGTCGAATTTTTGCGTGGACTTCCTTCAATAGCCGTTGGCGTTGGATTGGAAGCCTCTCTACGCGGTGTTGACAATACGCGAGCCAAATCCACGCCGCAGCGATGGCGATGAACGCCTCGCAGCGCCTGTCGAGCTTATCGTAGCGGGTGGCGACTCTGCGGAAGTGCTTGCTGCGACGCAACAAGCGTTCAACAAGGTTGCGCCCTTTGTAGGTATGACGGTCGAAGTCACCGAGCTCAGTTCGAATGGAACGTGGGGGGATGACTGCCTGCGCCCCGCGACGGGTGATAGAGTCGATCAAGGCTTGCGAGCCGTATGCTTTGTCGGCAGCGACCGCCTCGGCGGGGATGCCCTCAAGCAGCGGCTCGGCCTCGGTCACGTCGGCCGCCCGTCCGGCTGTGAGACGCCAGCGGGCGAGGTTGCCGAGGGCTTCGACCACCACATGGAGCTTGGTCGTCAGCCCGCCGCGGGAGCGGCCAATCGCCTGTGCTCCTCCCAGCGTGCAAAGCATTGATAGACGCTGTTCCAAGAGCCAAGCTCCTCTGGCAATTCGCGCAAAGACCAGGAACAGACCACGGTTTCGCGTCAAGCTAGGGGCGCTGATTCCGTTCGGACACCAGTTCCGTATGCCCCGACACGCTCGCATTGGCGCCGCCGGCTACCCCATGCACGTTATCGTGCACGGCATCGATCGGGCGGCGATATTCTCCCCGGAGGCCGACTGTCGCGCGTTCCTCGCCGCGCCGGCAGAGCTCGCATCAAGCGCCTCGGCCTGCGCGAGCGAGAGCGCCGAGAGATTTGCGATGGTGCGTTTGATGATGCGACGACCTTCGCGGACCGACTCGCGCATCGGACGAACAGATGCAGGCGCTCTCCGGCGCCTTCACCCGACCGGCTAATGTGGTCATGGTGTGGACTACGCATCGTATCCAGGCCTTCCGTGACGAGAATCCGGACGAGTTAACGGACAAAGTCGTCGCCCAGCTTACCCCCATCGCCTACGCCCACATCAATAGGCGAGGGACCATCTCATTCCGCCGCGAAAAGGCCGCCAAGGACCCCATTGTGCCCCCAATAAGGCCAGATCGCTCCGGGAACTTACATAAAAGCTGGTTCATGCGCAAAATCAATATGATAACGCCTGCCACTGTCGATAATACACGGGTTTGACACACTTTCCTTAGGGGCACTTTCTGTACGCATATGACGGAAAGGCCAACCACAACGCATCCTGAGCGCCGCGACACTCCGACTCCTGCCTTTATCATCAAGTGAAAAGTCCTGCCAGACGAAGCCGCACCGAAACAGATGTGACCCCCGGAACCTTCATGGCCTTCTCTTTTATGATATCGGAAAGCCTTGTGTCCATATCCACCGAGGCTTTCACTGTAATAGAGACCGTTCCGGCCTCACAGGTTACGGTGCAGGTCGGATACTCTTCAATAAGCGATGCCCTGGTTTTCGCAGCAAGCGCCAAGTCCTCAACAGCCTGTTGTGATTGAGTTGTGGCCTTGAACTGCGGTTGGCGTGCTGCTTCACAGATAAGATCAACCGCATTGTCGATCGTCAATTTATCAATATGGACCACCAGGTCATACAAATTGATATCGCTCGTGTCCACCCCATAGAGTTGGTAGCTCCAATTCTTCCGGTCGCGGTCGTCTTTTTCGAGAAATGCGATTGCCTGCTCCCGACTCAGGTTCTCCTTTTCCCTCATCGACTGCACACGGGCCTCGAAGTTTACGATAATCCTCACCTTCAAAAGGTGCGATATGTTCGGGGCGAAGAAATGCCCTGCCAGACCATGGTAGACCACATTATCTTGTTTGAAATGCCGCAGTATTTGTGCAGCAACATAGGCAATATACTTCTGTTTTTCATAGGTGAATCGTTCAAAGATCGAAGGTGCGTTATGTATAGCCTCGTCCAGTCTGTTCTGGGGAATCTGAAAATCCGTTGCTGCTTCCAGAATTACTTCCCGGGACACACTTTGATAACCAAGCTGTCTGGCAACTTTTTCGGCTACCTCTTTGCCTTTGCTAAACGATCCTCTTGAGATTGTAATGATTGCCATATACCCGTTCTCCAATCATAAAATGACCTGATTAGCAAGGAACGTAGGCTGGACTAACGAACTGAACCACTGACAAGCGTAAGCGGCTAAATCCGCAGGGTCGCGACCGGGCATGGCGGGTTGAGCAGCAGACCGAGGGCGGTCTGGAGCTCTGGCGCCGCCACTGTCGCCAACATGAGGCTCTCGACCGCCGCCCCTTCCCCCTGCATAACGGCGATACCCAAGCTAGCAGCCTTCAGCATGAGCCGGTCGGTGCGCCCGTTGCCCAGGCAACAACACCGGCTCGCACCCAGATCCTCCACATAGCGTTGCTTAGCGAGATCCTGACCGCCCGGGGGGAGGATTGCGAGCCTGCAGCTGGGATCCTCAAAGGCATCCTGGACTCGGCCAAAGGTGAAAGGAATTGCTGCGCGCCTTGGCGCATCGTGACCACCGATGCATTGCGCACACGCGTCGCCGGCGAGGCACCCGCAGGCTTTCTGCCCATCCTCGACGCCATGCGCCTGCTCGGCGTCAAAGGTCCGCATCCGCCACCGCATAGATACCGGGGGCGTTGCGAAAGTAGTCCATGTAGTCAAGCCCGTAGCCGTAGAGATAACGCTCAGGCACCTTCACCCCGACGAAGTCCGCCTTGTGCGGACAAGTGCGCGGGCGCTCCTTCTCGACCAGCACCGCGCTGTGGACGCCGGCGGCGCCGCCCTTCCGGCAGGCCTGGACGATCGCCTCCAGGGTGAACCCCTCGTCAAGGATATCGTCCACCACCAGGACGTGCTCGCCGCGCACGGCCTGGGCGGGGTGATGCAGCCATTCAAGCCCGGCGCCTCTTGTTGCTCCGCGGTAACGGGTGGCATGCACATAGTCGAGCCGCAGCTGAAAGCCGAGCCGCGGGAGGAGTCGACCCACCGGGATGATGCCACCGGTCATCACGCAAAGCACCAAGGGGTCCTTGTCAGCCAGGACCTGCGAGATTGCCTGTGCCATGCGATCGATGGCCGCCTCCATCTCCTCGCCGGTGACCAAGAGCTCGGAACGGGCCGCGACCCCATTGTACCGATCGGGCGACATCCTCATGATTCTCTCCCGTGGTTACCGCGCCAGTCGCGCGCAGCGCGCTCCACGTCCCCCTCGCCCTCTGGGAGCGGGCCGGGGTGAGGCAAACGGTCATGGCGGCAGCGACTTACATTGTACGGGGTGGCGCTGCCGCCATGACCGTTGGCCTGCCCCGATGCCTGCCGCAGCGGGTCAGGTGCCAGCTCAGATCTGCAGATCCGGCGCCTCTAGGGAAGGGGCAGTTGCGTCTTCGCGAAGGACCGCTGTTTGCCACATGTCGGGGGCTCAACGCCCTGCACGATCATGCCCCTTTACAAGGCCCGCTAGAAATTTGGCCCATAAGTGACTTACGTTCGCCAGCGGTGCTTTCCTCTCCGAGCTGGCTGAATCGCTGTGCGGAGAAATCTTGCCCGCGTTACTACTTCTTCGCGAGGCTGAGTACGCTTTACCCCGCGATCCAGACTAAGCCTTATGCCAAGATCAGAAGCTCGGTCTTGGCTTTGACCGGCGAGAAGGGCAACATCGTCCCCGCGTGGAATCACTCTGCAGAGACTTCAGACCGTGATCCCGGCGCGCCCCATCGGCAGTTCGCGTATCCGCTGGCCCGTGGCAGCGAAGATTGCGTTGGCAATCGCCGGCGTCGCCGGCGCGAATGGCGGTTCGCCGAGACCGGACGGCCGGTTATCGCTCTGGATGAAGTGCACTTCGACCTCGGGCGCCTGGCTGATCCTCAGCAGGCCGTAGTCGTCGAAGTTCCCCTGCTGTGCCGCACCGTTGGCGAACGTGATCTCCAGTTGCGCCGTACTCAGTGCATCGCAGACAGCGCCCTCGACCTGGCTCTTCGCACCGCTCATGTTGATGACAGGTCCGATGTCGACGGCGGAGAAAACCTTTGCGACCTTCACGCCGGAGCCATGGGCCACAACCTCTGCCACGTGCGACACGAATCCGCCGTGGTCGAAGTGAAACGCCATGCCCAGTCCCCGGTTCGGGCCGAGTTCACGCTGCCCCCAACCAGCCTTTTCGGCGGCGATCCTTAGCGTGCGGCTGGTCCGTTCGAGGTCGAGCGGCGGATCGCCGTTGGAACGGGACAGACGGTCCAGCCGGAACTCGAGCTGGTCGCGGCCGGCCGCGCGCGCCACTTCGTCGAAAAAGCTCTGGTATGCCCAGCAATATGCCGAGTGACCCGGAGACCGCCACGGCCCGGTCGGTACGTTGGTCTCTATGATCGACTGCCGGAGGCGGAAGTTCGGAACGAGGCCGGCGGGATAGTGCCCCGGTGACAGGCCGGCCCCGGACACCGGTCGCCCATCACGCCCGAAGGTCACGAAGTGATGGTCGAACGCCACCATCCTGCCATCGCCGTCGATGCCTGCCCTGAAGTGGTGCCAGGCGGCAGGCCGGTAGAAGTCGTGCCGCATGTCGTCTTCGCGCGTCCACTGGACCTGGACGGGTCGGCCAACCTCCCTCGCGATCCAGGCAGCCTCGACCATGAAGTCGTTTATAAGGCGTCGCCCGAAACCGCCGCCGATGCGCGTGAGGTTGACGTGAATATTTCCCTCCGGCATTCGAAGCGTCTCGGCAACAAGCTCCCGTCCAGCCCTCGGATTTTGGCTCGGGGCCCAGAGCTCCAGCCGACCATCGTCATGGTACCAGGCCGTGCAGTTCTGCGGCTCCATGTTCGCGTGGGAAACGAACGGGTAGTAGTAACTTGCTTCGACGACTTTGCCGGCAGCAGCCAGCGCCGCGTCGACATTGCCGTCGTGGCGCAAAGTATCGCCGTCCTCGTCCTTCAGTACCTCAGCCTGTCGGTCGTAGTCGGCCGTCGCGTCCTTGTGGTGTGCATCCCATTCGACAATGAGCTTCTTCCGCGCCGACTCCGCTTCCCACCAGGTTTCGGCGACGATCGCGACGCCGGGCAGGAGCCCGGTGAGATCCTCAGTGCCTTCCACGACAAAGGCGTGGGTAATGCCGGGCAAACCACGGATCTGCTCGACGTTGGCGCTTTTCACCTTGCCGCCGAACGTTGAACATTTCTCATAGACGGCATAAAGCATTCCGTCCAGGCGCGTATCGCACCCAAACAGTGGCTGACCGGTGACGATTTTCGGGTTGTCGACACCGGGTACGAACGTGCCGAGCAGCTTGAAGTCTTTGGGCCTGCTCTTGAGCTCGAGCTCCTCAACGGCCGGCACCGGCATACCGGCGGCCAGCTCGAGCAACGTCTCGTAGCGCCGCTCCCGACCCGAAGCAGTGTGAATCACGACGCCGTTTTCCGTTGTGCACTCGCCGGGCGCAACACCCCATTCACTGGCAGCAGCCGCGACCAGGAGGTGCCGCGCAGCCGTGCCGGCGACCCGAAGGTCGTCCCAGCCATCGGGCGTGCCGCGGCTGCCGCCGATGACCTGCCGGCCATAGCGGTCGTCGAGAGGTGCCTGTTCGACCGAGACCTTGCTCCAGTCGACGTCCAGGCATTCGGCGACGACCATCGGGAACGCGGTCTTTACGCCCTGACCTGCCTCCGGGTTCTTGCTGACGATCGCGACCGTGCCGTCCGCATTGATGCGAACGTAGAGGTTGGCCACCCAGCTCTCGCTCTCGATGTGCTCCGGCATCGAACGTCTGCTGCAGCCGACGACGACAAGCAGCGCGCCGGTAGTGAGAAGCGAGATCTTGAGGAACGAGCGGCGCTTCACTGTGCACCTCCCGTACCGGCAGCCCGTTTGATGGCCTTGCGGATCCTCGGATAAGTGCCGCAGCGGCATAGCACGCCAGACATGGCGGCGTCGATGTCGTCATCGCTCGGGTCCGGATTGCGTGCAAGCAGCGCTGCCGCAGTCAGTACCTGCCCACCCTGGCAGTAGCCGCACTGGGCGACGTCTTCCTGGATCCAGGCTCTCTGCACCGGGTGATTACCGCTCGGGTCGAGGCCTTCGATCGTCGTGATTTCGGCGCCGGCCATCGCGATCGCGGGGGTAGTGCAGGAGCGGACCGGTGCGCCGTTCACCAGCACCGTGCAGGCCCCACAGACACCGATGCCGCAGCTGTACTTGGTGCCAACGAGGTCCAGTTTGTCGCGCAAAGCCCAGAGCAGCGGCATGTCCGGGGCGACGTCAACGGCCCGCGATTGCCCGTTGATCTTGAGGGTTACAGTGCGCATAAGAACTGCTTTGGCCGGAGTCGGCGCAACGTGTACAAGCTAACGGATAGACATACAACCGAAGCAGGTTTGGAGTGCGAGGAACGCTACCATCAAGGGGGCGCTCGAGCAACAGCGTTCGTGCAAGCACAAGCCGGGGCCGGTGGGGAAAGATCCGCTGTCGCGGCGATCGCTGGGCCTTTGTTCGGACTGAGAGCCAACACCCCTCGGGCTGCGTATCGTTTCTATCACAGCCGGGCGCCTGTATCGCCACCATTCCGGGACGCCGCCGCGCGGACGTCCAAGCGGTCCCTCAGCGTGTCCCCCAGGAGGTTCGCCGCCAGGACGACAAGCATGAGCGCCACCCCCGGCGCCAGCACCAGATGGGGCGCCACCAACAGGTAGCCGACCCCGTCCCGGATCATGCTGCCCCACGAGGCCTGGGGTGGCTGTACCCCGAGGCCGAGAAACGAAAGGCCCGCCTCGGAGATAACGGCACCGGCCACCCCAAAGGTGGTCTCCACGATCAGGGGAGCCAGGGCGAGCGGCAGCAGGTGGAGTCGCAGGATCCGTGCAGCTCCCGACCCCAGCGCCCGGGCGGCAATTACGTGGTCGCGGCCCTTCAGGGAAAGGATTTGGGCCCGCACGAGGCGCGCGTAGCCCACCCAGCCCACCGCCACCAGCGCAATGATCACGTTGTCGATGCCGGGCCCGAGGACGCCGGCCAGGGCAATGGCAAGGAGAATCCCGGGAAAGGCCAGAAAGACATCGATGATGCGCACCACCGTGAGATCTATCCACCCTCCCGCGTACGCCGCCGCGCCACCGATCAGGGCCCCGACCGAGGAGGCGGTGGCGACGACCCCGACGCCCACCAGGAAGGAGGTCCGGGCACCCACCACCAGCCGATCGAGGACAGGACGACCCAGGTCGTCGTTCCCCAGCAGGTCGCCGGAGTCGGGCGGGGC
>JARRNE010000056.1:0-10745 GCA_037385305.1 Chromatiaceae bacterium
GAATCGTCGGCCGCAAACCCACCGCCGAACCACAGGAGCACGATCGCGAAGATCGCAAACCTTTTCATTTCGCTGCATCCTCCCCGGCCTTCTTGAACATATATTGACCGATCAGCTGCTCCAGCACCAAGGCCGACTGGGTATGGGTGAGCTCGTCCCCCGAGTGCAAGAACTCCTCGCTGCCGCCCGGGGAAAGACCGATGTACTGCTCCCCGAGGAGTCCCTGGGTGTAGATGCTGGCGAAGGTGTCGATAGGAATCGTGTTGTACTGCTTGCCGATGTTCAATGTCACCACCGCCTCGTACCTCGTCTTATCGAATCGGATCGACTGTACCCGACCGATGCGGACCCCTGCCATGGTCACCGGAGCGCGCACCTTGAGACTGCCGACATTATCGAAGCGGGCGGCCAGCGGATAGCCCTCGCCGATAGTCTCGGCACTCAGGTTGCTGACCTTCATCGCGAGGAAGAACAGGGCCACGAACCCGCCCGCCATAAAGGCGCCGACCAGGATCTCCATCGTGCGCATCCGCGACATCAGCTCAGTCTCCGAACATAAGTGCGGTCAGGACGAAGTCGAGCCCAAGTACCGCCAGTGCCCCGCTCACCACGGTGCGGGTAGTGGCCCGGCTCACGCCCTCCGACGTTGGGACGGCATCATACCCCTGAAACAGGGCAATCCAGGTGACCGCGGCGCCGAACACCACGCTCTTGATGACGCCGTTGTAGACGTCTTCGTGGAGGTCGATCTTTGCCTGCATCTGACTCCAGAAGACGCCGTCATCAACCCCCAAGAGGCCGACGCCCACAAAATAGCCGCCAAGCACGCCGACCGCGCTGAACATGGCCGCCAGCAGCGGCATCGACAGCAGGCCACCGAAGAAGCGGGGCGTCAGAATGCGTTTGACCGGATCCACGGCCATCATCTCCAGCCCCGAGAGCTGCTCGGTGGCCTTCATCAGACCGATCTCCGCCGTCAGCGCAGACCCGGCGCGGCCCGCGACCAGCAGCGCGGTCACCACAGGCCCGAGCTCCCGGACCAGGGAGGCGGCAACCATCACACCCAGACTCTGCTCGGCCCCGAACTGGGACAGCACGTAGTACCCCTGGAGCGCGAGCACCATCCCCACAAAGAGGCCGGAGACCGCCACGATAAGCACCGAGAGCACACCGACGTTATAGACCTGGGCCACCAAGAGTCCGGGTCGCACCAGCAGACTGGGCAGGCCCTGGAGGATCCCGGCCAGCATCAGATGCGCCCGCCCCAGGCGCTCCAATGCGCCCAGCCCCGATCTGCCTAACCTTGCCAGCGAATCCAGCATGAGCCCCTAACCCAGGAAGTCCTGCTCGAGCTGCGGGGCCGGATAATGGAAATGGACCGGACCATCGGGCAGGCCGTGCATGAACTGGTCGACCCAGGGGGACTGGGCCGTCTTCACCTCGTCGGGCGTCCCCTGGGCCATCACCTTGCCGTTGGCGATGATATAGAGGTAGTCGGCGATGCCGGCCGTCTCTTTCACGTCGTGAGAGACCACGATGCTCGTCAACCGACTGGCATCGTTGAGCTGACGAATCAGCGTCACCAGGACCCCCATGGACATCGGGTCCTGCCCCGTAAAGGGCTCGTCGTACATGATCATCAGCGGGTCGAGGGCGATCGCCCGGGCGAGCGCGACGCGCCTGGCCATTCCGCCCGAGAGCTCGGACGGCATGAGGTCGCGGGCTCCCCGCAAACCCACCGCCTCCAGCTTCATGAGCACGAGCTTGCGAATCATCGACGGCGGCAGCCGGGTGTGCTCCCGCAACGGGTAGGCGACATTGTCGAAGACGCTGAGGTCAGTCAGCAAGGCGCCGCTCTGAAAAAGCATCCCCATGCGCGTGCGCAGCCGGTACAGCTCCCCCCGGGACAGCCTGTGCACATCCTGGCCATCCACTTCGATCGTCCCCGCCTGGGGGTAGAGCTGCGCACTGATGAGCTTCAGCAGCGTCGTCTTGCCGGTCCCGCTCGGCCCCATGATGGCCGTAACCTGACCCCGGCGAATATCAAGGTCGACGCCATCGAAGACGCGGTTTTCGCGGTGAGAGAAATGCAGGCCCCGAATACGGACCAGGACGTCCCGCCGGGCGGTCGCCTGCGTCCCCGGGGTTGGAGCACTGGCGGTCATCGGTTACTCGGCCGTCGCAGGGGCACGGCCACTGGCGTCCCGATCGAAGGGTCGATCAAGATCCGCGGGAATGCGCCGACGCACCATGCCCGTCTGCTCCGCCTATTACCGCTACGCGAAAAGATCGAGATTGTCTTAGGCGACCGAGCAACCGTCAAGTCGCGAGGTGGTGCGCCGGCATCGCGTCGGTTGCGCCCCTGCGACACGTCTGAAAAAATACCGGGCGGTAGCCGCAGCCTGCTCCGAAACGCCCACTCCCCGCCCAATGCCGCTTGACATAGCCGCCTTGATACTGGGCCTTGTCGCGCTGATCTGGGGGGCGGAGCGGCTGGTCAACGGCTCGGCCGCCCTCGCTTACCATCTCGGGATGTCGCCGCTGCTCATCGGAATTACGGTTGTCGGGTTCGGTACATCGTCTCCGGAGCTGGTCGTCGCTGCCATCGCCTCAGCGGGTGGCAATCCCGGACTGGCCGTTGGGAACGCGATCGGCTCGAACATGGCAAATATCGGCCTCGTTGCGGGCGCAACGGCCCTAGTCACCCCCCTAAAGATCCAGTCCCGCACCTTGAGCCGAGAGCTTCCCATCCTGATCGTCGTGTCGTTCGTGAGCTTGGGGCTGCTCCTGGACGGCACCCTCGGTCGAGCCGATGGCACGGTGCTGCTTGTCGGCTTGGGGGGACTCATCATATGGCTGTTCCGCACGGCGCGCGTGTCGAAGGATGATCCGCTGGTGGCGAAGGCCACGGCTGCCATCCCCACCAACCTCGGCCCGACGGGAGCTGTCGGCCGCTTCGTGGCGGGGCTGGCGGTGCTGCTTCTCGGCTCCCGGGTGCTCGTGTGGGGCGCCGCCAATGTTGCCCGCGAGCTGGGGGTCAGCGAGCTGCTGATCGGACTCACCATTCTAGCCATCGGCACCAGCCTGCCGGAGCTTGCAACCAGCCTGATCGGTGCGGCAAAGCGGGAGCCTGACCTCGCCGTTGGCAACATCCTCGGCTCCAACCTCTTCAACCTGCTCGCGGTACTGAGCGTCCCCGCCTTGATTGCCCCCGGCCCGGTCGAGTCGACGCTCGCCACCCGCGATGTGCCTGTGATGCTCGCGTTCACGATCACTTTCGCCGCCATGGCATGGGGCTTCGACGGGCCAGCAAGGCGCATCAACCGAATCGAAGGCGCTGCACTGCTGGCCGGGTTTGCCGCTTACATGGGCATATTGGTCACGGCCGCCCCGCAGGCGCCCCATGTCGGATGACCGGCAGCGACGGTGGCACTGGATGCCACCGCAGGCGAAGCGGACGAGATTCGCCGCCTTGGCTGCGCGGTGCTGGAGACAGAGGCGCAGGCCGTCAGCGCGCTCTGTTCCCGCATCGACGGGGACTTCGTGCGTGCCTTCTGCTACATGCTGGAGTGCCAGGGACGGGTCGTAGTCCTTGGCATGCCCTGATCTGCCTGACCGGGAACCCACGATCGACCCTCGCCAAGGCGGCGGAGGTCAACATCGATGTCAGTGTGCCCAAGGAGGCCTGTCCCCTGGGCCTCGCGCCGACCGCCAGCACCACCGCGGCGCTCGCAATGGGAGACGCGCTGGCGGTGGCTTTGCTGCAGAGCCGGGGCTTTACCGCGGAAGACTTTGCACGCTCACACCCGGCGGGGACCCTCGGCCGGCGGCTTCTGCTGCACGTTGGCGACATCATGCACATCGGGGATGCCCTGCCACTGGTCCAGCAGGGCACCCTGCTGCGGGATGCCCTGGTGGAGATGTCCCGCAAGGGGCTGGGCATGACAGCGGTCGTGGATGCGGAGCACCGCGTCGTGGGGATCTTCACGGACGGCGACCTGCGCCGAACGCTCGACCGCTCGGTGGACATCCATACCACGCCGGTCGATCTGGTGATGACGGCCGGGGGCATCACCGGCCGCACCGACATGCTCGCGGCCGAAGGTCTCCGCATCATGGAAGAGAACCGAATCAATGCGCTGCTGATCGTTGACGAGGATCACCGATTGGTCGGCGCGCTCAACATGCATGATCTCCTGCGGGCCGGGGTGATGTAGCCTCCCCGCCGTGGGGTCATTGACCCCGGCCGCCGTTGCCGGACGGCTCGAGCCTAAGAAGAGCAGCTCACCACGAAGCGCACGGAGAAACCCGAAGGGAAACAGGGGCGAACGTAAGGAACAGCTCGCCTCCAAGTTCGACAGGTCTATTCGTTGTCGTTGTCGTTGTCGTTGTCGTTGTCGTTGTCGTTGTCGAAAAGGTCGTAAGGGCCGGAATTCTCTCGCACGTCATGGTTTCGCTGTCCGAGCCTGGTGAGCATCGAAACGATCCGAGTCAGCTTCGTGGTTCAACTTCCGGGTCTGGGTTGAGTGACTATCCGGAGACAAGAGGCAGGTATGCAGGACATTCTGGAAAGGGCTCGACGCATCCGGCTGGTGATCTTCGACGTGGATGGGGTTCTGACCGACGGCAGCCTGTTTCTCGGCGACGACGGCCGGGAATACAAGGCCTTTAACTCGCGGGACGGCCATGGCATGACGATGCTCCAGGAGACCGGCGTGACTCTGGCGATCATCACCGGACGGACGTCCGAGGTAGTACGTATCCGGATGGAGAGCCTGGCCATCAAGCATGTCTATCAAGGCAGGCGTGACAAGATACCGGCGTACGAGGAGCTAAAGCGGACGCTGGCGCTCACCGACGAGCGCATCGCCTACGTGGGCGACGACGTGGTGGATCTGCCAATCATGCGCCGGGTGGGTCTGTCCATCGCAGTTGCGGACGCCCACCCCTTGGTCCGCAAACATGCCCATTGGCAGACGACCTGCCCCGGCGGCCGCGGCGCCGGTCGGGATGTCTGCGAGCTCGTCATGGAGGCCCAGGGGAACCTGAACCGCATGATGGCGCACTATCTCTAACGGTCATGGTGCCAGCGCCACCCCAGAAAATGTAAGTCGCTGGCGCCATGACCGTTTCCCTCACCCCATCCCTCTCCCCGAGGGCGAGGGGGATGTGGAGCGCGGATTCGCGCGACTTTCATGGTAACGGTACGATAGACCGCATCGGCTTTGCCTATTCGTTTCGACCAGCCGGCCGGAGAGAAGGGCTATTGAGGCCTGCACAACCCCAGGACTTTGGGAGCCACGACGGGCGATGCTGTCCCCAAGACAACGCCTCCTGGCGGTGATCATGGCCGCAATCGGGGTCGTCACCTGGTGGCAACAGCAGGAAGGCGAGGCCCCGCGCCGTCCGCCGCCCGCCGGCCCGCGTCGGCCGGATTACACAGTGGAGAAATTCACGGTCACCATGATGAACCAGAAAGGGCTACCCCAAAGACAGCTCGCCGCGCCGCTTTTGCGCCATTACGCTGACGACGGGAGCAGCGTGCTCGATGACCCGGTCCTTACCTTGTTCACCCAGGACGGCCCCCCGTGGGTGATCCGCTCCCGCACCGGCTGGGTGTCGCAGACCGGCGACAGGGTCGTCCTGCGCGGGAACGTGCGCGTCGATCGCGTGGGCACCGAAGAGCTGAGACCCCTGCATCTGCGGACAGCCGAGCTGCATGAGCAGCCTCGCGAGGACTATGCGGAAACGGACACACCGGTGAAGATCGCGAGCGGCGGCGATTGGGTCAAGTCGAGCGCCGGGGCCCAGGCATGGCTGCACAAGAGGCTGCGGGTCAAGCTTCTTGGCCGCTCCCACGGGATGATCACCGCTGGGACGGCCAGGCGCGGGGAGGCGGCTCAGTGACTAACCCAGCTACACGGCAACGCATGTCCTTGCGGTTGGCGACATCTGTTCTGGTCGTGCTTCTAAGCGGCTCGCCCGCCGTGCACGCCCTCGAGACGGACGAGGACCAGCCGGTCTACTTGGAGGCCGACAGCGTTCTCGTGGACGAGCAGAAATCGCAGAGCATCTACACGGGCCACGTGCAGGTTCGGCAGGGCAGCATGGAGCTCCTGGCGGACCAGGTCAGGGTGCATCATTACCCTGATCGCCGGCCCGAGCACATCACTGCTGTCGGCTCGCCGGCAAGATACCGTCAGGCGATCAAGCGGCAAAAGGAGGATGTCCACGGCGAGGCGCTGCACATCGAGTACGACGCCGACAAGGGCGAGCTGACCCTCGTTGGCAAGGCGGTGCTGTACCAGGGCAAGGACACCTTCCGCAATGACCGCATCATCTACGACCGTGCGACGGGCGAAGTGAAAGCGGGCGCCATCGCTCAGGGGAAGGAGCGGGTGAGAATCGTCGTCAACCCCGCCCAGCACCAGCGGGATCAGTCGCAAGAGTCACATCGGCCGCATCCAAAGTGACGACATTGACGGCAACAGGGCTTTTCAAGAGCTACCGCCACCGTCGTGTGCTCCAGGGCGTAAGCGTCGGGGTCGAAGCGGGAGAGGTCGTCGGCCTGCTGGGACCCAACGGCGCCGGCAAGACAACCTGCTTTTACCTCATCGTCGGCCTGATGCCGGCCGACGAGGGGGTGATCCAGCTGGATGGCCGGGACATCACCCTGCTGGCAATGCACGCCCGGGCCCGCCGCGGCCTGAGCTATCTGGCGCAGGAACCTTCCGTGTTCCGCAAGCTCACGGCCCGGGACAACCTGCTGGCAGTGCTCGAGACCCGGGCCGACCTTGACCGCGAAGCGAGGGACCAGCGCGCCTTGGAGCTCCTGGAGGAGCTCGGCATAGCCCACGTAACCGGGTCGCTCGCACTGAGCCTCTCCGGGGGAGAACGTCGGCGCCTCGAGATCGCCCGGGCGTTGGCCGTCGAACCCAAGGTGATGCTGCTGGACGAGCCGTTCGCGGGGGTAGATCCCATCGCCGTGGGCGACATCAAGAGCATCGTCCGTCACCTGCGTCAGCGCAACATCGGCATCCTGATCACCGACCACAACGTCCGGGAGACGCTCGACATCTGCGACCGCGCCTACATCATCAATGAGGGAAAGGTCATCGCAGAGGGTACGCCCCAAGAGCTTCTGCAGAACGCGGAGGTGCGGGCAGTGTATTTGGGGGAGCACTTCACACTTTGATCGCCCGCCAGCCAAGTCCCGCTCTTGTTCTGAATTGACCATGACGCCGCAGCTGCAGCAGGCCATCCGTCTCTTGCAGCTCTCCATGCTGGATCTGCAGCGAGAGGTCCAGGATGCCCTCGATTCCAACCTGATGCTGGAGAACGTGGAGGAAGTGGAACGCTCCGCCGGTGAGGAAGCACCGGACGCCACCGGCCCCACCGAGGTCCGCGAGCGGACCAGTGTCGACGCGGGCGTGGACCAGGAGGTGAGTCCGGAAAGCACCCCGATGCCGGAGGAGCTCCCCGTCGACAGCGAATGGACCGACGTGTACGACAGCTATCTGCCGAGCGGCGGACACGCCTCCGAAGATTCGGGAGACTTCGACCTCTTCGCCCAACAGAGCCGTCCCCTCAGCCTCCATGACCATCTGCACTGGCAGCTGAGCCTGAGTCGGCTCGAGGGAACCGACGCGGCAGTCGCAACGGCCCTGATCGACGCCATCGACAAGGACGGCTACCTCCGGACAAGCCCCGAAGAGACCCTGGAGACCCTGGGGGACGAAGACCTCACCCTCGACGAGGTCGAGATGGTGATGCACTGGATCCAGTCCCTCGACCCGCCGGGGGTGGGGGCGAGGGACCTGCGGGAATGTCTGCTCATTCAGCTCCGCCAGCTCCCTGCGAATACGCCGCGGAGGGACTTGGACATCGCCGTGTGCGAGCGCTACTTCGAGGCGCTGTCCAAGAACGACCTGGATCAGATCGGTCGCCATCTGGGGGCATCCACTGAGGACCTGCGGCAGGCGGGAGCCCTGATCCGCGCGCAACATCCCCGCCCCGGCAGCTTGATTACGGAAATCGAGCCGGAGTACGTTATTCCCGACGTCTTCGTGCGTAAGCGCGAGGGGAGCTGGGTGGTCGAGCTGAATCCGGAGACTATGCCTAAACTTAGGGTGAACCCGGACTACGCCAAGCTCATCCGCCGTGCCGATCAGAGCGAGGACAACACCTGCCTGAAGAACCACCTGCAGGAGGCGCGGTGGTTCATCAAGAGCCTGGCAAGCCGGAACGACACGGTGCTCAGGGTGGCATCCAAGATCGTGGAGCTGCAGCGGGACTTTCTGGAGCACGGCGAGGAGGCGATGAAACCCATGGTGCTGCGGGACGTGGCCGAGGCGCTCGGCCTCCACGAATCCACGGTCTCCCGGGTCACCACGCAGAAATACATGTATACGTACAGGGGCACTTACGAGTTCAAGTACTTCTTTTCCAGCCACGTCAACACGGCTTCCGGCGGCGAGTGTTCCTCGACGGCCATCCGTGCCTTTATTCGCAAGCTCATCGCGGCAGAGAAACCCGACAAGCCGCTGAGCGACAACAAGATCGCGGAGGTGCTGTCGGACCAAGGCATTCAGGTGGCACGCAGAACAGTCGCCAAGTACCGCGAGGCAATGGGGATCGCACCCTCGAACGAGCGCAAGCGCCTGGTCTAGCAGGTCGTTTGAAACCTAGGAGTCACACCATGCAGATCAACCTGACGGGTCACCATGTCGACATCACCGACGCCCTCAAGGGCTACGTGGACAGCAAGTTCGAACGGCTTGCCCGGCACTTTGACCACGTCATCAACGTCCATGTGATACTCAGCGTAGAGAAGCTCCGCCAGAAGGCGGAGGCCACACTCCTGGTCAACGGCGCCAAGGTCTTCGCCGACTCCGTCCACGAGGACATGTACGCCGCCATCGATACCCTCATCGACAAGCTTGACCGCCAGGTCTTGCGGCACAAGGAAAAGAAGATCAGTCACCGGGGAAACGGCGCAAAGGGGGCCGAAACGGCGTAACGGCCGTGGCGTCAGCGTCAACCCGGAGACTGTAAGTCGCTGCCCCATGACCGTTTCCCCCACCCCGGTCCTCTCCCAGAGGGCGAGGGGGAGAGGGAACGCGCTAGGCGCGACTTTCGGTAGGCATGATCGCTTCGTGTCATAATTCGACGTCAGTCTCGGAAGAACGCGGCGCCGGACCCCGCGACCACGGGCTCCGGCGCCGCGCGGATTCAGGAATCAGGCCGCGCCTCCACCCACCAGCGATCGGGAGTAGCAGTCAATGTTTCCTCCCCAGTTCATCATTGCCAGCCGCATCGGCACCGCGCTCGAGATCGGCAGTAAGAAGCGCCTGCTGGAGGTGTTGGCTGAGCTGCTGGCGACTGATGACACAGCACTGCAGGCCGAGGCTGTGTTCGAGCGCTTACTTGAGCGGGAACGGCTCGGCAGCACCGGCCTCGGCCACGGCATCGCCCTTCCCCACGCCCGCGTGAAGGAGGTCCGCGATGCGATCGGGGCGTTCGTCCAACTGCAGCGGGGCGTGGATTTCGACGCCATCGACGACCAGCCGGTCGATCTTGCCTTCGCCCTGTTAGTCCCAGAATCTGCTACGGAGATGCATCTGAAGCTGCTATCGCGGCTGGCAAACATGTTCAGCGACCCGCAGCTGCGGGAGCGGCTGCGCCGGGCCGACTCGGCGGAGGAGATCCTCGGCCTCATGGAAGACTGGGAGGAGCGGCCGCGGGAGTCATGAACCCAGTCCACACCCTGCAAGGTCTGATCGAGCAGATCGGGCCAAGGCTGAAGCTCAGGTGGCTGACCCCGCGTCCCAGCCGGTCGCTACCGCTGCGAGACGACGACCGGGGCGTCGACGGACAGTCCCTCGTGGGCTCGCTCAACTGCATACACCCCAATCGCATCCAGGTAATCGGGCACGCAGAGCTCGTATACCTCGCCGACCTTGGGCAGACGGCCTACCAGGAGACGATCGAGAAGCTGTTTGCCGCCCGGCCGGCCGCCGTCATCTTTGCGGAGGACATCGAGCCCGAAGCGCCGGTGTATACGCGGGCCGAGCGCGCCGATACGCCCCTGCTCAGCTCTCCGCTCAGCGACGGCGAGATCATTGGCCACCTTCAGTACTTCCTGACCCACGCCCTCGCGGAAAGGACAACAGTCCACGGCGTCTTCATGGAGGTGCTGGGGATGGGTGTGCTACTGACGGGGGACCCGGCCATCGGGAAGAGCGAGCTCGCGCTCGATCTCATCAGCCGCGGTCACCGCCTGATCGCAGACGATGCGCCCCTGCTTGCCCGCATCGCCCCGGAGACTCTGAACGGGTCCTGCCCAGCGCTGTTGCGGGATTTTCTGGAGGTCCGGGGCCTGGGCGTGCTCAACATCCGGGCTATGTTTGGTGAAAGCGCCGTGCGTGAGAGCAAGAACCTCAATCTCATCGTCCATCTGCGGGCGATGAACGACAGCGAGCTGGGCCGCATGGACCGGCTCTCAGGCAGTCTGTCCGCACGCCCGGTGCTCGGCGTCGCGGTGCCCCAGATCATCATGCCGGTAGCCCCCGGCCGCAATCTTGCGATCCTGGTGGAGGCAGCGGTCCGCCACCAGATCCTCCGCATTCGCGGCTATGACGCGGGGGTCGACTTCGCCGAACGTCAGGCACGGGCGGTCCAGGATACACTTCCGCTCTCTCTCGGGGACATCGAGTGAGCTAGGTCCCGCAGGCAGACATAGGAGC
>JARRNE010000056.1:10753-22521 GCA_037385305.1 Chromatiaceae bacterium
CAGGAGCTCAGGCGACTGGATCCTCGGTGCGACATGGAACTGGTGATCGTTAGCGGCTTGTCCGGGTCGGGCAAGAGCGTTGCCCTACACACCCTGGAGGACCTGGGCTATTACTGCATCGACAATCTGCCGATCTTCCTACTGAAGGATCTCGCGATCGGTCTTGCGAGCACACCGCAACCCGCCTTTGAGAAGATTGCTGTCGGCATCGATGCACGCAACCAGGCTGAGCACCTGCGCGAGCTGCCCGCCCTCGTTGGAGAGCTTCAGCGTCGCTCTTTCGACTGTCGGGTGCTCTACCTGGAGGCCGAGTCGGAGACCCTGATCAAACGCTTCAGCGAGACCCGCCGCAAACATCCGCTGACGGCCCGCGACCGATCACTGGCGGAGGCAATCGACTACGAGCGGCGTCTGTTGGAGCCGATCCTGAGCGATACCGGTCTTCGCATCGACACAACCCACACGAATGTCCATCAGCTGCGGGATCTGGTTAAGGAGCGCTTCAGCGCAGAGGGCCAGTCCCAAGTCTCCATCCTGCTGCAGACCTTCGGCTTCAAGCATGGCGTTCCGCGGGACGCGGACTTTGTCCTGGACGTTCGCTGTCTCCCGAACCCTCATTGGCAGCAGGCGCTCCGGCCCCTGACCGGCTTGGACCCGCAGGTGGCCGAGTTCCTCGAGCAGGCCCCTGAGGTGACCGAGATGCGCGATGATCTGACGCGTTTTTTTGACCGGTGGATCCCCTACTTCGAGGCGGACGGCCGCAGCTATCTGACGGTGGCCATGGGCTGCACCGGCGGCCAACACCGCTCCGTCTACATGGCCGATCAGCTGCGCCGGCACTTCGAGGCGCAGGGGCGGAAGGTGGTCGTCCGTCATCGGGAGCTTCCATGAGCGTCGCTCTACTGCTCATCACCCACAACGACATTGGCAGTGCCTTGTTGAAGACGGCCACGGTCATGCTGGACGGGTGCCCCCTGCGGGCCGAGACCCTGTCCGTCTCCGTGGATTCCCACCGGGATCAGATGGAGGCTGAGGCTCGGGCGCTGGCGGAGCGCCTCGACGAGGGCGACGGGGTGCTCGTGCTCACCGATCTCTTCGGGTCGACGCCGGCCAACGTGGCCACCGCCTTGAAGGAGCGGCAGCGGTGCTACGTGCTCACCGGCGTCAATCTCCCCATGCTGGTCAGAGTGCTCAACTACCCCGGTCTGTCGGTGGACGAGATGGCAGAGAAGGCGCTGAGCGGCGGCCGGGAGGGCGTCTTGACGTGCAACCAACGAGATGCGCGGACGGGCTAGAGGGTGATCCGCAACGAGGTGGAGATCGTCAACAAGCTGGGGCTGCACGCGAGGGCTGCGGCCAAGTTTGTCACTTGCGCCAGCGGCTTTGCCAGCCAGATCCAAGTCGAACGGGAAGGACAACGGGTCAACGGCAAGAGCATCATGGGGGTGATGATGCTGGCTGCAGCGCAGGGCACGCGGATCACGCTGCTCGTTGACGGGCAAGACGAGGAAGCTGCGACCGCGGCGCTGGAGCAGCTGGTCGCCAACCGCTTCGGGGAGGCCGAATGACGGTTGCCTGCTGGGGACTGGCGGTCGCCACGGCGCAAGGGGTCGCCGTGGGTCCCGCCTTCCTCCTGGAGCGCGGCGCGGCATCGGTAACGCCAAGGCGAATCGAGAGGGATGAAGTCGCGGCCGAGGTGGAGCGTCTGGAAGCGGCCCTGCAAGCGGCACAGCGGGCGCTCAAGGCAGTGCGCGACCAGATCCCGGCCACCACTCCCATCAACGTGGCCGAGTTCATCGACTCGCACCTCCTCATGCTTCAGGACGTGGCCCTCATTGACCCGGCAAGGACGCTCATCCGCGAGCAGCTCCTGAGTGCCGACTGGGCACTCCAACAGCACCGGGAAGAGCTGCTCAAGGTCTTTGAGACCATGGAGGACCCCTATCTGCGAAGCCGCAGGGATGACGTGGATCACGTGGTCCATCACGTCCTGACCTTCCTACTCGCCGGCGTTTCCGAGGAGCCAGCAGTGGAGGAGGACATTCGCGGCTCCGTCGTGATCGCACGCGACATCTCCCCCGCGGACACCATCGTGCTGCACCAGCGCGGTGCCGCGGCCTTCGTCACCGAGTCCGGCGGTCCGACCTCGCACACCGCTATCCTCGCGCGCAGCCTCAACATCCCCGCGGTCATGGGCGTCCACAACGTGACCCGGTATTGCCGCCACGGCGAGACCGTCGTGGTGGATGGAGAGACAGGCACTGTGCTCGCGGACGTGAGCACCGGGATTTTCGAGCACTACCGCCGGCGCGTGCGGAATCTGACCGCGCGCCGCAACCGCCTGTTGCATCTCGTCGGAGAGCCGGCGGTCAGCACCGACGGGATCGCGGTGACCCTCCTGGCAAACCTGGAGCTGCCCGAGGACACGAAGCTGGCCCGTGCCAACGGCGCGGCGGGCGTTGGCCTTTACCGCACCGAATTCCTCTATATGAACCGGGACGGCCTGCCCACGGAAGAGGAGCACCTTGCGGCGTACCTCGAGGTGCTGCGGGGCTTCGTCGGGTCCCCGGTGACAATACGCACCCTCGACCTCGGGGTGGACAAGCAGGTGGAAGGGGCCGGATCTCCTTGTCCAACAGTCTGCAACCCGGCCCTGGGGCTGCGCGCCATCCGCCTTTGCCTCAGGGAGCCCGACCTCTTCCGGCCTCAGCTCCGCGCCATCCTGCGCGCATCTGCCCAGGGCCCGGTGCGAATGATGATCCCTATGCTCTCGAGCGTGCAGGAGCTCGACAGCGTGCTCGCTTTGGTGGAGCAGACCAGGCGAGAGCTCGCGCGGGAAGGACTCCCCTTCGACCCCCAGATGCCGGTGGGGGGAATGATTGAGGTCCCCGCCGCTGCCCTCTCCGCGGCCGCCTTCTCTCGCCGCCTCGACTTCCTCTCCATCGGCACGAATGACCTGATCCAGTACACCCTGGCGATCGACCGCACCGACGACGCGGTCAATTATCTGTTCGACCCGCTGAATCCGGCGATCCTTCGGCTCATACGAGGCACCATAGAGGCGGGAATCGCCCAGGGCAAACCGGTGTCGATGTGCGGGGAGATGGCGGGCGACCCGAGGTACACGCGATTGTTACTGGGGCTCGGCCTGCGGGAGTTCAGCATGCAGCCAAGCGCCCTCCTGGAGGTCAAGGAGATCGTACGCGGGTCCGATATCGGATCGCTGAAGACGCTGTCGGCGGAGCTGTTTCAGCGGATCGATGAGGAAGAGCCCGAACGGCTGCTCGAGGCATTGAACCGGCGAGGTGACTGAGCGCAGCCCGGGCAGGCGTCCGCGGAGGCCACTACTATGAAAGTCGCGCGAATCCGCGCTCCACATCCCCCTCGCCCTCTGGGAGAGGGACGGGGTGAGGGAAACGGTCATGGCGCCAGCGACTTACATTTTCTGGGGTGGCGCTGGCACCGATGTCCATGCAGATCCGGTTCATCTCTTGCGCCCGTTCCGGGGTGTCCGCCTCGGTGTAAGCCCGCAGCTCCGGGGCGTTGCCCGATGGTCGGAGGTGAGCGATCTCGCCGCTCGTGAAGGTGACGCGCAGGCCGTCGGTGACGTCAAGACAGGCGACCTCACCGAACGCGTCCCGAAAGATCCCCTCCACTGCGGCCTTGTCGCGGGGAGGATCACCGCCCGAGAGGGCGCCGAGCCGCGCTCGGCTGATTGCGGTGGGAAACGCCTTGATGCGGTCGCTCGCCGTGTAGCGCCGCGGCAGGTCTGAAGCCAGCTGCGAGACGGGCCGGCCCTGCTCCCGCACCATTTGCAGGATGCTGACCGCCACGATCAGGGCGTCACGGGTCGGCAGTGCCGCCAGGCGGCGGCCCTCCCGCTCGATGTCGGACGCGAGCAGAAAGCCTCCGTTCGCCTCGTAGCCCACCACCGGGGCGACACCCCGCTCCAGCAGGGTCTGCATGCCGGCAATGACGTAGGGAGAACCGATGCGCGTGCGCAGCACTTGCGGGAACCAGCCGCACTTCTCCACCGCCGTGTTGCTGCTGACCGGCGTCACCACCCCGCCGGCGCCCAAGTACCGGGCGCAGAGAGGCCCAGCGATATCGCCGCGCAGCCACTCCCCCCGCTCATCCCCGACGAGGGGTCGGTCCCCGTCCCCGTCGGCTGAGACCAGGGCGTCCAGCCCGTGTGTTGCACACCGGTCGCGCGCCAGGACCACATCCTCGGGGCGGACGGCTTCCGTGTCCACAGGGATAAAGGCATCGGAGAACCCGAACCGCTCGACCTCGGCGCCCAGGCCCGTCAGCACGGCATGGAAGGCGTCCCGGGCGACGCTGGAGTGCTCGTAGAGACCGAGCCGCAACCCGGAGAGGCTGTTGGGCGGAAAGAGCTCCATGTAACGGCCCACAAAGGCATCGAAGGCGGCCTCATCTTGACGAGATAGGGCCTGCGCCAACCCTGGGACGAAGGCCCCGGCCCTGTCGAACAGGCCTTCGGCCAGACTGACCTCCTGGGCCCGAATCGCCTCCTCGTCCTCTTTGAGAATCTCCCCGGTAGGCAGATTAAACTTGATCCCGTTGCGGTCGTCCGGGATATGACTCCCGGTCACCATCATGCTGGGGATACCGCGAGCGATGCAGAAGGCGGCGAGGGCAGGGCTTGGGATGCGGCCAAGGTTCCAAGGGCGCAGACCGAAGGCTCGCAGCGCCTGAGCACAGGCCTCCATAATGCGTCCAGTGCTCGAACGCAAATCACCGGCAAGGCCGACATGGCCCCCGCTCGCGGCGATCCCTCCGCCCAGCAGGTACTGCGCGAAGCCTGAGGCGTACGCGTAGCAAACACGGTCGGTCATGTCCACCACCAGGCCGCGGGCCCCGCTGGTGCCGAACCCGACCCCGGTCTCGGCCATGAGCTCGGCAATGCGTATCCCCATGCCCCCCCGGCCTCCTCAGTCTTCCCGCGGTGCAGTCCCGGTGTTGCCGATCTCACCCAGGCCGCAGCTCAAGGGGTCGAGCCCGAGAGCTTGGCAGAGGGACGCTACTTCCCGCACCTCCGCCTCGGACATCCCGCCGTCGCGTTCGCTGACCGCCAGGCAGATACGCCCCAGCAAACGCGCCTTCTCGGGGTCATCGGCGACCTCCTTCCAGATCACGTCGAGCGCCTGGCGGCGACCCGCTTCCGGATCGGCCTTGATGGCATACGCAAACTCATCGAACATCTCCACGCCTTCATGGGGGTCAAACACACGCAAAGCGTCCAAGGTCTCCAGCAGGCTATCCACCCGGACCCGCTTGCGGAAGGAAACGCTGCCGCTGGCCATGGAAACCAAGGCGCAGGCGGCCATGGCGGCGCGCAGAAATCCGCGGTTTCGGTAGCGCTCCAGCTGGGTTCGATACAGGTGGCTAAGCGTATGGACAAACTCCGACATCTTTGCAAACCGATTGATAGCGGCAGGCAGCTGACGGACCATACACTACGCCATCTGGGAAGCCGAGGCGATCGCGACCTCGAAGTCAACGGGCCGGTAAGAGGACGCAGGCCGATGCCCACGCCTGCCTATGGTCGAGCCGAGCCACCGGGGACGCAACCCCGACTGCGGGAAACTGTGACGGCTGTCCTTCATGGGATCTGCTCTGTTCCACAGGGCCACTGATCAGTTAAGCTTGACTGCCCGAAGTCGGGTGGTTTGATACGCTGCGCCGCTGCTTACGGCCCCTTTTGTACAGCCGTCGGGACCGGATCGGCGGATCGACGCCGAGCGTCCCTTGGAAAAGCCTTCGGCCACACGGACGACCCAACCTGATAATCCCCCCGCAACAACCACAGGAGTGAGCCCATGAGAGACAAGAACCCGATCTATTTGTTCGCCTCCGCGGCGGCGCTGACCCTGGCGCTATGCCAAGGGGCGGAGGCCGGCCCAGTCACCAGCGTAGGCCCGGCCACCTCGGCGGCCAAGGCACCACCGCCCCAGACCCCTGCGGCGCAAACCCAGGGACCGCAAGTCGGGGCAGGGACGCCTTCTCTGCCCAGCGATCTGGCCGCGGAGGAGTCTCAAGTAAAGAACGAGGAAGCGGAGATGCTCAAAGGGACTTCTTCGCTGCCCAGCGACGCCGCCGCGGAGGAGGCTCGGATACAGAAGAAAGAGGCGGAGATGCTCGAGGAGCGCGAGCGCCGGTACCAGGATCTGCGTAAGCGCGCAGCCGAAATAGGGCTCGAGCTACCCGCGACACCGCCTTGGGAGCAGGCCGGGATCGCGCCCCCGGAAATGCCGATGCCGCCAACCAAGGCGACGCCGCCCTGGAAGCCGATGAGCGCGGCGGAACGACAGAAGGAATGGGAAGATATTCGCAACATGACGCCTGAAGAGCGCGAGGCCAAGCGCGAACAGCGCTGGCAGGCGATGCGAAAGCGTGCCAAGGCACAAGGGGTCGATCTGCCGGAGACTCCACCTTGGAAGGAGGCCAAGAAGCGCCGCGAGGCCATGCGGGCGAAGTGGCAAGCCTACCAGAAGATTGTCGACGGCCTGACGCCCGAGCAGAAAGAGGCCGCCCGTGCGGTTTTTGGCTCGGGAGGGCGGCGCGCCATGCCACCTGCCATGCCTATGGAACATCCGTGCGGTCCGGGCTATCGCGGACCAGGGGCGATGCCCCCGGGCTCGATGATGCCCGGCTATGGGGAACCGGGCGCCGGCCCCTCCATGTTCCAAGGCCGACCGACGGCACCCTGGTACTACGGTGGTGAGCCCAGCCGCGAGGGGCCGCCCCCACCGACCGACTATAGCCAGCCCTGGTAGCGCCGTCCGGGAAAGGACCGCCCGGCCCCCACCTCAGGGAGGGGGCCGGCGGCGTCAACTCAGCCGCAAGGGGTCACGATTTAGCGGCCCCCGATCAACAAAACGCTCCCTCCGTGCGCCTCGTTGCCGAAACGGGGGGCGAGGCACGGAGCCCGGGGTCAGAAGCCATCCTCAATTCCATCCAGGGCGAGCCACTGATCCAGCAGAGCGTGTACGGACTCGACTCCCTGATGTGCCTGGGCCGAGAACAGCTCGGCCTCGACCTGCCCCGGCTCACCGGCAACCACGCCTTTTACTCGCTCCAGCTGAGTCCGGGCCGAGCCCCGGCCCAGTTTGTCCGCCTTCGTGAGCAGAAGCAGCAGCGGCAGGCTCGCCTGTCGACACCACGCCAGCATCCGCGAGTCGAAAGCGGTGAGGGGGTGACGGATATCCATCACCAGCACCAATCCCGCAAGCGAGCGCCGGCGCTGGAGATAGCCCGCCATCAGCGCCTGCCATTGGGCCTTAACCGTCTCGGAGACCTTCGCGTATCCGTAACCCGGCAGATCCACCAGGCGGCGGGCGTCGTCCAGGGCGAAGAAGACCAGCTGCTGCGTCCTCCCCGGGGTCTTGCTGATCCGGGCGAGCCGCCTCTGGTGGCACAAGGCGTTGATGGCACTCGACTTACCCGCATTGGAACGTCCGGCGAAGGCGACCTCCCGCCCCTCATCCGGTGGCGCCTCGTCAAGGCGGGCAGCCGCGGCGAGGAAACGGACGCGCTGGTAGATCGGATTCAACCAGTCACTCCGCCATTGGGGTTGTCACTGAGGGCGCAACCCGCCCGCGCCCGGTTGCAGGCGCCAACATAGGTGGGTCATTGCTCGTCGGACGGACCACGCACCCAGCGGCCGGACTTGCCGCCGGCCTTCTCCAGCAAGCGGACCGACTCGATCGTCATAGCGCGGTCCACGGCTTTGCACATGTCGTACATGGTCAGAAGGCAAACCTGTACCGCACACAGGGCCTCCATTTCCACCCCTGTGGGGCCACGCGTCTCCACTATCGCCTTGCAGTGCACCGCTGAGCGCCCCGGCTCGGGCGTGAGATCGATCCCGATCTTGGTCAGTGACAGCGGGTGGCAGAGGGGAATCAGGTCCGCGGTGCGCTTCGCGCCCATGATGCCCGCGACCCGGGCGACACCCAGCACGTCACCCTTCTTGTGCCCGCTGCTCTCAACCAGCGCGAGGGTCTCAGGCCGCATGCGGATCCTGCCCTCCGCCACCGCGACCCGGTGGGTGATCTCCTTGGCACCCACGTCTACCATCTGGGCGTCGCCGGCATCCGTAAAGTGGGTTAGCCCTGGCACTCTCGAGCCTCCTGCCTCTTCGACCGCTCCCTTACAGCAAGGGCACGATCAGCAGCGCCACGATGTTGATGATCTTGATCAGCGGGTTGACCGCGGGACCTGCAGTGTCTTTGTAGGGATCGCCCACGGTGTCCCCGGTGACCGCCGCCTTGTGTGCCTCGGAGCCCTTGCCCCCCAGGTTGCCGTCCTCGATGTACTTCTTAGCGTTGTCCCAGGCACCACCACCGGTCGTCATGGAGATAGCAACGAAGAGCCCAGTGACGATGGTACCGATCAGGAGCCCGCCGAGCGCCTCCTTGCCCAGCAGCAATCCGACCACGACCGGCACAAGCACCGGCAGGAGGGACGGGATGATCATCTCCTTGATCGCGGACTTGGTCAGCATGTCCACCGCCTTGGAGTAATCCGGCTTTTGGGTATGGTCCATGATCCCGGGCATCTCGCGGAACTGCCGGCGAACCTCATTGACGATACCGCCCGCTGCGCGCCCCACCGCCTCCATCGCCATGGAGGCGAACAGGAAGGGCACCAGGCCGCCGATAAAGAGACCGATGATGATCATGTGGTTGTTAAGCGAGAAGTCCAGAGTCCGGTCGCCAAGGGCATGGGTGTAGTCGGCGAACAGGACCAGGGCGGCCAGGCCGGCGGAGCCGATCGCATAGCCCTTGGTCACTGACTTGGTGGTGTTGCCCACAGCGTCCAGGGTATCCGTGATGCCGCGAATCTTCTCGTCGAGCTCGGCCATCTCCGCGATGCCGCCGGCGTTGTCGGTGATCGGGCCATAGGCGTCCAGGGCAACGATGATCCCTGTCATGGAGAGCATGGAGGTGGCTGCGACCGCAATGCCATACAGTCCGGCCAGCTCATAGGAGGCCCAGATGGAGGCGCAGACAGCCAACACGGGGGCGGCCGTCGACTTCATCGCAACGCCGAGACCCGCAATGATGTTGGTGGCATGCCCGGTGGTCGAGGCGCTTGCGATGTGCCGGACGGGCGAATATTCAGTAGCCGTATAGTATTCGGTGATCACCACCATGGCGGCCGTCAGGGCGAGACCAATGAGGGCGGCAAAATAGACACTCCACTGGCTGTACACCACACCCGCTATGGTGACTGTCTTGGGCACCAGCCACAGGGTCACCGGGATGAAGAGCACCGCGGCGAGAAGCCCCGCAACGATCAGCCCCTTGTAGAGCGCGCTCATGATCTTGGTGTCCCGCTCGTGGACCTTGACGAAGAAGGTGCCGATGACCGAGGCAATGATGGAGACACCGCCGATCACCAGGGGATAGATGACGGCTTGGTCTGACTCGAGCATCAGCCAGCCCAGCAGCATGGTCGCCACGACAGTCACCGCATAGGTCTCGAAGAGGTCGGCAGCCATACCCGCGCAATCGCCGACGTTATCCCCGACGTTGTCGGCGATAACCGCCGGATTGCGGGGATCGTCCTCGGGAATGCCGGCCTCTACCTTGCCGACGAGGTCGGCCCCGACGTCGGCACCCTTGGTGAAGATGCCGCCGCCGAGTCGGGCGAAGATCGAGATGAGGGACCCCCCAAAGCCGAGTCCCACGAGTGCGTGAAGGACGTGTTCCTGATCGATGCCCATCTTATGTAGCACCGCGTAGTAACCTGCGACGCCCAGCAACCCGAGCCCGACAACCAACATACCGGTGATCGCACCACCACGGAAGGCAATCTGCAGGGCCGCATTCAGGCCGTCCTTAGCTGCCTCCGCCGTCCGCACGTTGGAGCGCACCGAGATGTGCATCCCAATGTAACCGGCGGCCCCGGAGAGGATGGCCCCGACGACGAAGCCGACGGCCGTCTCCCATCCCAGGCTGAGGAATATGATGATGGCAAGGGCGACCCCGACCATTCCAATCGTCGTGTACTGGCGGTTGAGATAGGCCTTGGCGCCCTCCTGGACGGCCGCGGCGATCTCCCGCATGCGCTCGGACCCGTCGGGCTGAGCCAGGATCCATTTAACTGACCAGACCCCATAGCCCAGCGCTACCAAGGCGCAGAGCAGGGGAAATGCCAAACCTGCTGACATCTGTCGTTCTCCTATTCTGAGTTGGGAAACCTAGGCCGGCGGCGCTTGTCTCTCCCGGTTCAGCGCCCGACGCCGGAGAAATCGGTGCCCGGCTTGAGGCCAAAGGCCGTTTCGAGGTCGAGGTCCCGAATGAGACCGTCGACCGCGGCCTGTCCGTGCTCCCGCTGGATTTCCGCCAGGATCAACCGGACGGCGTTGCGGTTGTAACCGCCGCCGAACTGCAGCTGGGTGCTGATGAGCTCGCGGGCACGCTCGAGGGTCATGAGCCAATTCCCTGCTGGCCGCCGAAAAAGGGGGCTTACGGCCCCATCGATTTGGTACGCTAGAGCTCGAACGCGGCGAGCTTCTTTGCGACCGGTGCGTTCTTGAGCGTCACGTACTTGGGCAGACCCTTCTCGAAGGGCGGGTAGTCCTCCCCCTGGATCAGGGGAATCAGGTACTCCTTGCAGGCGGCAGTGATGCCCAATCCGTCCTGCGAGATGAAGTCCCGGGGCATGAACTTCTCCACGTTGGCCACCTTCGAGAGGGGCGCCTCACCCACCTCCCAGCGGTAGGGCGCATTGGAGGCGCGCACGATGGTGGGCATGATGGCGTTGTGGCCCTTCAGGGCGAGCTCGACGCCCGCCTTCCCCATGGCATAGGCCTGGTCCACGTCGGTCTTGGAGGCAAGGTGGCGCGCGGCCCGCTGCAGATAGTCCGCGACCGCCCAGTGGAACTTGTAGCCCAGGGCCTCCTTGACCATGTTGGCCACGACCGGAGCGGCACCCCCCAGCTGCGCATGACCGAAGGCGTCGCGGGTCCCCTGCTCCGCCAGGAAACGCCCGTCCGGATGCTTGGCACCCTCGGAGACCACGATGGAGCAGAATTCGTGCTTCTCCACCTTGGCCTGGACCGCCGCCAGGAACTGCTCCTGGTCGAACTCGATCTCCGGGAAGAGGATGACCACCGGGATGTCGTGATCTTCAACCAGCCCGCCGGCTGCGGCGATCCAGCCGGCGTGCCTGCCCATCACTTCGATGACGAAGACCTTGGTGGAGGTCTTGGCCATGGAGCGCACGTCGAATGACGCCTCCAGGGTGGACACGGCGATGTACTTGGCGACCGAGCCGAAGCCGGGACAGTTGTCGGTGATGGGCAGGTCGTTGTCGAACGTCTTGGGGACATGGACGGCCTGGACCGGGAAGCCCATGGTCTCGGAGAGCTGGGATACCTTGAAACAGGTGTCAGCGGAGTCACCGCCGCCGTTGTAGAAGAAGTAACCGATGTCGTGGGCCTTGAAGACCTCGATCAGACGCTCGTACTCGCGTCTGTTTGCCTCGAGGCCCTTCAGCTTGTACCGGCAGGAGCCGAAGGCACCCGAAGGCGTGTAGCGAAGCGCCGCGATGGCCGCATCTGACTCCTGGCCGGTGTCGATCAGGTCCTCGGTGAGGGCACCGATGATCCCGTTGCGGCCGGCATAGACATTGGCAATCTTATCCTTGTGCTGGCGCGCGGTCTCAATCACTCCGCACGCGGAGGCGTTGATCACGGCGGTAACGCCGCCGGACTGGGCATAGAAGGCATTTCTCGC
>JARRNE010000057.1:0-14259 GCA_037385305.1 Chromatiaceae bacterium
CAGAAGGAGACCCCGACGACGGGCTGATTGGGGGCGTTCCAGCCACGGCTCTGCCGCAGCGCAGGCTCGACGACCCCTGCCTGTGGCAGCCACTCCCATCCCTCCTCCGACCACCACTCCCGGGTGCTGTAGCCCGTGTCCTCGATGAAGGCGTGGTGTTGGCTGTTGGTCACCGGAGAACGCGCTAGAAGGCAGGGGTGCTCGATGCGGATCGGCTTGTTCTCGTAACCGTACAAGTAATCGCCGGCCGGCACCTCGACATAGGCGGCGGGATCACGCAGGTCGCGGATCCGCGGGTCGCCAAGTCGTCCCAGACAGAGCCCGAGCGTCTGACGCGCCGGGACGGCGATCTCGTCGTCGATGGCGTCGAGACAGATCTGACGGAACCGCCCGGCGAGCGCCTCCGGGATCGCGTAGCCCTTGGCCCGGCACAGATCCAGGGCCTCGGCGACCAGCACGGCGGGGGCGGGGTTGGATTCGACCGCCGACCGCTCGAGGTCCGCGGCGAGCAGGGTCAGCAGCTCCAGACCCCAGGTGATGTTCTGGTAGTTGAAGATCTGGGCGGCGAACAGGAAGAGCAGCGTCGGGCGCCACTCGGAGACCTCCCGGCGCGCGCGGAAGACCTGCTCGAGGGCCGCGCGGTCGTCGCTGGTGCGGGCGATGCGCTCGGCGGCCAGGAACTCCTGGAAGCTCAGGTGATAGAAGGCCGCGCGCGCCTCGGGGCGAGGCAGCAGCAGGCCAGAGCGGGTCAGGAGCTCCTCGCGCTGGACGGCGGGCTCTCCACCCGGCCCGCCTCGTAGGCCGGCTCGAGCCGGGCGAAGGCGCGCAGCAGCCGCTCCAGCTCGGCCGTGGTCGCCTCCGGTTCCGGCGCGCGGCGGTCCTCCTCGAGCCCTTCGCCGGTGTGCATGCCGTGGGCGATGGCCTCCAAGCGGGCCTTGACCGGCTCGCGCTGGCGGGCGTCGCCGGGATAGCGGTGGTAGAGGACGTTATCGACGAGACGCTGGTAGAGGTGATAGCGGTCCTCGGGCAGACGCCCGCCATTGCCGTAGATGACGCAGAGCGCGGTCAGCAGCAGCGGGTTCTCGGCGAGCGGCCAGAGGTCGTCGCGCTCCGCGATGGTCGCGCTGAGGCCCGCGGCCAGCGACGGCTGAGCGAGGGTGTGGAACCAGCGCTCGACGAAGAGGCGCTGCAGGGGCCCGGGCAAGGGCTCCAGCGGTGCGCGGGCCAGACCGAGCCGCGCGAGCCCGGCGTCGTCCAGCCCGTAGGGCCGGCTCGTGAGCAGCATGCGGTTGCCGGTCCGCTCCCAGTGCGGCAGGGCGTCGGCCAGGCCCGAGAGCAGCAACGCCCGGGGGTAGAGGGTCGTGCCGTCGCGCGCCTGGGAGACCGGGACCTCGTCCAGCCCGTCGAGGAGCAGGAAGGCGCTCCCGGCGGCCAGGTGGCCGAGGAAGAGCGCGCCGGCCAGGCCGTCCGCCGGGGCGCGGTCGATCCAGGCGGCCAGGGCCTGCTCCAGCTCCTGGCGGGACCAGGTCCGGCGCCCGTGGCCACAGTCCATGCTGCGCCAGAACTCACGCAGCGGGACCAGCAGAGGCAAGCGACGGCGCAGATCGACCGGCACAGGCTCCTGGAACCCCTCCGGTGGCGGGATCGGGTGCGCGTCCTCGCCTCCGGGGATGGCTTGCAGCACTGCCCAACGGCAGAAGGTAGACTTGCCCGCGCCCGGCGGGGCCGGGCAGTAGAGCGAGGATTCGTTGAGACGCGTCAGAAGGAGGGTCGGCGGGGTGTCGTCGCGATCGGGCGTCTGTAGGCGCTCAGGCGGAGTGGCAGGCAGGGTCACTGCCGGGCAGTAGACCTGACTGAGGGTGACCGAGCGGCCCTGCTGCAGATCCTGACCGAGCAGGTCGATGCCGCCGTAGGTGCGGCGCAGCCAGGCCAGGTAGTCGCCCGGGATCGTAAGGACAAGCTGGATGGCGGCGGTTTTGCTTCCCCGCAGAGGGTCCTCCGGCTCGTCCAGGCGGATCTCAGCCAGGCCGTCGGGGCAGCCGGGCTGGTTGCGGTCGACCTGCCAGGCACCCTTGTTCCAGCAGCGAAAGCGGATCCGCACCCGCCGGGGATCGGGATGGAGCTCAATCCAATGGAAGGCATTGGGGTAACGGCTGCTCTCATAATCACAGCCGGCCGCGAGCTCCAGGCAGGAGCGCTGCGGATCGGGCGAGCGCACCAGCGCCACCTCGCCTTCGTGCAGGTGGCCGCGCAGCACGAGATCCCGATGCAGATACAGCTGCTGTCGCACCTCCTGCGTCTCGAATTCGGCCAGATAGTCCCATGGGTGGTGCAGGAGGGCGAGCCGCCAATGGGCGCCTTCGGCGTCTTTGGTCAGCGCCGTCTGGTTGATCTGGTAACGCCCGAGCAGCAGCCGGCCGCGGTCCTGGTCGCCGCAGGCCATCCAGGCGGAGTCGAGCCCGGCCACGTGGAGCGATTGACCACGGATGTCGAAGGTCCGCTGCCACCAGGGCAGCGGCTGCGTCTTGCCGAGCCACTCCTTGCAGAACTTCAGGTAGGGGGCGTGGCGCTTGAGCAGCAGCTTGCGTTGGCTCTTGTCGGCAAGCACCTTGGCGATCTGCGACTGATCCTTGCCGCCCAAGAGACGATCCTGAACGGCCTCCGCCGTGAAATCCACGGCGTCCCGATCGACATCGTGGTTGCCGGGGACGAGTAGCAAGCGGTCTTGCGGCAGCGGTCGGGCGGGGTCCTGGGTCAAGACCCGCCACAGCTCCTGCGTCAGCCAGTTACGGGCGAGGGCGTATTCCCCGGCCTTCCCGGAGAACGCGAGGTCGCCGGTGATGACGATCAGATCCGGGGTCAAGCCGGCCTGGACATCCTGACCAATGAAGCTCGCCAGGGAGCGCAGCACCGGGTCTGCATCCCAGGCCGTTCCCGTCCGGAAATGGATGTCCGACAGGTGCAAGAGGCGGATCGGCGGCGTCATGGCACTCGGCGAGGTGGGCCCTGCTTCGTGATATTGGCGAAGCGTAGCCGCTCCGGCGATCTGCCGGCACCGGCGGCGGATTGGTCCAGACCATCGCGGGTGACAGGGAGCGCGCTACGCGCGACTTTCATCGCAATGGTGGACGCCTTGTCCGCGTTGCCCGATGGGGCGAGCATGCCGAATAAGCTCCGAGTGCGTCGCAGCGCCAGGGGAGCTATTTCATAATCCCTCGTCGCCTCGCACAGGGCCGCTTCCAGGTGCCGTGCCAGGATATCGTTGGCCGCCTCCCGCAGGCTCGCCGGCAGCTCCTCTCGTGTCCACTCCTAGGCGTTGCCCCCGGGAATCCCCTCGATCCAACCGATCCACCAGTCGCGATCACGCTGTTGGAAACAACGGGGGTCGACGAGTGCGCCCCAAGGCCGCATCCTTGCCGCCTTGGGTAACGCTGCCAACGGTCCGCGACGGCCCGGCGTAGGTTCTTTGTCCCGACTGGAAAGCTAGTCTTCGGCCCGGTGGAAGGCATCCATCAGCCGCTTCTGGATATTCCCCGGGACGGGGTCGTAGTGGCTCAGCTCGATGGAGTAAGTCCCCTCACCCCCGGTAAGGGACTTGAGCCGGGCGTCGAAGCCCTCCAGCTCCGCGAGGGGGACCTCGCCGTCGATGGCGATGCGACCGGCGCTCTCGGCCGTGCTGCCGTTGATACGGCCCCGCCGGGTGGACAGGTCTCCGGCCAGGTCGCCCATGGCGGCGTTCTGGACCACGATCCGGATCTTTACGATGGGCTCCAGAATGACCGGCTTGGCCTGCTCCACCGCATGAAGGAATGCCTTGCGTCCGGCGGTGGCGAAGGCGATGTCCTTCGAGTCCACCGGGTGGTACTTGCCGTCGTAGACGGTCACCCGGACATCCTGCAGGGGATAGCCGGCGATGGCCCCTTCCTGCAGCACCTGCCGCACGCCCTTCTCGACAGAGGGGATGAACTGTCCGGGGATGACGCCCCCCACGGTCGCGTCCACGAACTCGAACCCCTCGCCCCGATCCATTGGCTCCACCCACAGGTACACCTCACCGAACTGACCGGCACCACCAGTCTGCTTCTTGTGGCGATGGTGCCCCTCTGCGTTGGCGGTGATGGTTTCCCGGTAGGCGATGCTCGGCGGCTTGGTGTCCACGTCCACGTGGAACTGCTCGGAGAGGCGCTTCAGCACGACCCGCAGGTGCAGCTCGCCGAGGCCGCGGATGACCGTCTCGTTGGCGGCGGCATTGTGCTCGACGCGAAAGCAGGGGTCCTCGGACTCCAGCTTGTGCAGGGCCTCCGCGAGCTTCTGCTCGTCCCCGCGCTTGGCCGGGCTGATAGCGAGCCCGAACAAGGGGACCGGGCATTCGATGGAGCGCAGGTGATGGTGATCCTCGTCGTGGGAGTCGTGCAGCACCGCGTCGAAGTGGATGTCATCGACGCGGGCGACCGCCAGGATATCGCCGGGCACCCCCTCGCCCACCTCGATCTGCTCGCTGCCGTGGAGTCGATACAAGTGGCTGACCTTGAATGCCTTGCGGGCATCGCCGATGAAAAGCTGACTGTCGGGAGTGATACGGCCCTGGTGGATGCGGAAGATGCCGAGCTTGCCCCGGAAGGGGTCGTTGACTACTTTGAACACGTGGGCCAACGCATGGAGGTTCGGGTCCGGGTTCACCGAGACCGGGGCGATCTTGCTCCCCTCGCCCTTCATGTAGGGCGGCGGATTGCCCTCGGCCGGGTTGGGCATCAGCTTGACCAGGATATTCAGGAGCTCCGGGATGCCGGCCCCCGTCTCCGCCGAGACATAGCAGATGGGGATCAGGTGCCCCTCGCGCAGGGCTGCCTCGAAAGGGTCGTGCAGCTGCTCGGGCTGGAGCTCCTCCCCCTGCTCCAGGTAGAGCTCCATCAGCTTCTCGTCCACCTCGACCACCTGGTCGATGATTTGGCTGTGGGCGTCTGCCACGGAGGAGAAGTCCGCCGCGTCGCCGCTCGGCTGGAAGAAGCAGTCGATCACCCGCTTGCCCCCGTCGGCGGGGAGATTGATGGGCAGGCACTCGGCGCCGAACGTCTCCCGGATCCGCTCCGTGAGACCGGCAGGGTCGGCGTCAGGGAGGTCGATCCTGTTGACGATGATGGCACGGCAGAGGTTGCGGTTCTCTGCGGCCCACATCATGCGCTGGGTCACGGGCTCGATGCCTGCCTGGGCATTGATCACCAGCGCGGCGGTCTCCACTGCCGGCAGCACCGCGATACTACGCCCGAGGAAATCCGGAAAGCCGGGGGTGTCGATCAGATTGATGTGCTTGCCGTGGGCGCTGCAGCTGGTGATGCCGATGTCCAGCGAGTGCTGCTGCTCCTTTTCCAGCGGATCCGAGTCGCAGACCGTGGTTCCCTTATCCACCCGGCCCGGATGGGGGATGACTCCGGTCGCAGCCAGAAGGGCTTCCACCAGGCTGGTCTTACCCGAGCCGGCGTGGCCGATCAGAGCGATGTTTCGGATGTCCTCGGCGTTGTATTCAGACATTCGATTGAGCCCTTTACGTTGTAAGCCTTTCGGTCGGGGGAACGGCCATGGCGTCGGCGCCAGCCCAGACAATGCAAGTCGCTGCCACTATGACCGCTTCCCTCACCCGGACCCTCTCCCAGACGGGCATTCGGAGCGCGCTACGCGCGACTCTTGGTAAGCCCTCGATATCTATCCCGCTTTCCCGTGGCAACGTCCCTGCGACGCTCTGCTCTCGTTGAGCGCATATCGTGGACTCTCGGCTCCGCTCGGTGCTTCCCCAGCCGCGCGACCAGCAGCGCGGTGTCCGCGCTAAACCGCAAAAGTATATCGTAACCGATCCGCCACGGCGCCTCCGCAAAGGGGCTTCATCCAGGGACGGGTTGAAATGGCGGTTTACCTCGCCCCCCGCCCGCGTTGGGTTCTTTCCCAGCATCGGTCTCAGGTGGTCGCCGCTGCCCTGCTTCTCCTCGTGGCGATCCCGTTCAAGGGGTGGCTCTTTTATCATATGGGGGATCTATCATATGGGGGATCGGCACGAACCTTTCTCGGATGGTCGATAATCTTGCAGTGAGCCATTCACCTGCGAGGGCGATGACCGGTCGCCTGAGCTCTCCTGGTCAGGTGTGCCCGAAGGCACCCAGAGCCTGGTCCTGATCGTCGATGATCCGGATGCACCCGACCCCGCGGCGCCCAAGATGGTTTGGGATCATTGGCTGCTGTACAACCTGCCGCCGAATGTCGGTGGGTTGCCGGAGGGGGTGGCCCCCGGCAACCTGCCGGTCGGCACGGGGGAGGGGGTCAACAGCTGGGGGCGGACTGGTTACGGCGGACCTTGCCCTCCGATCGGACGCCACCGGTACTTCCACATCCTGTATGCGTTGGATGTGCGCCTGGACGACTTGGGAGACCCCCACAAGAACGAGCTCCTGGCGGCGATGGAGGGACACGTCCTCGCCCGCACCGAGCTGGTGGGGACCTACCAAAAGAAAGGTTGAGAGGCAGGGCAGGGCGCGTAAGCCATTCGCATGCGCCCTGCCCTTTGCTCCCGCGGGACGGCGGGCACCGGGGGAATCGGCGCGGATACTGGTTGAACCCGGCCCCGTGCCGCTACTCCTTGCTCTCCCGAAAATCCTTGATGACCTGCCGCACCTGGTTGATCTCGAAGCCGTACACCCGCTTCAGGAACCCCAGGTTCTGGTCGGGGGAGACTGAGGGGGGCAGCTTCAGCGCGGAGATGATATACGCGGCCGGCACGCCGGTCGCCGTCCCAACCTCCCGGAGGGTCATGGATCCCCGGACGGAGATGTCCTCGTAGGGGTGTGCGGAGAGCGAGCTCCCGGCGGCGGGTGTCGAGCTTGTTTGCACCGGGGTGGCCAGTGGTGCCACGGCGAGGGCAACCACTGCGATCAGCCCCACCAAGCCGAGGCCGGCGCGCAAACCGGATCCCTCGGTGCGGGGCCTGCCGGTGACAACGCGGAGGATCCACCGCCAGTGCAGCACCAGGTGCGAGGCGAGCACCGCAAACAGGGCGAGGGAGATCCAGAAGTGGATACCGCCCCATCCGTGCCGATCAAGGCCCCAGATGCTGGCGTAGTGGCCGCTGCCGGGGGGCAACAGGTACCGCATAAGGACGCCCGTGGTAGTCAGCAGGACGAAGGCCACAAATGCAGCAGCATCGATTACGAAGTTGAGCTGCGTGCGATTCATTACAACCTCCAGCGCCGGGGTAGCCATTCTTCCGCCCCGAGTCTAACACGGGGGCGCTCGTACCCCGGTCGATCTGCGAGAGGGCCGAAACGCCGTTGGGTGCGGCTCTTTTGTAACGACGGGGAGCAACGGGGAAACAACGGCTTAGCGAGGCGGTAGGGGGAATATACGGAAGACAGGGCCTCGTTTGGGATGTGAAACTTAAGAGACGCATCTTTTGCAACACACCCAAGGAGACCCCGTCGATGACATCGTATGCGATCACGGCCACTGGAATCGAGCACTACGCGGATGCCCTGGGGCAATTTGAGCACCTGCTGGGCCGACTCACCGGTAAGGAAGCGCAGCGGGCCACCCACGGCGAGTTGGAGGCCCTGGTGCAGGCGGAAGGCAGCGAGCTGTTGCGCCGGCTGATCCAAGGGCACTTGGACCAACGCGGGAGCGAGGAGCCGCTGCGCGAGCGCGTGGTGGGCGCGGACGGCAACGCGCGGACCCAGCGGCGGGAAGGCTGCAAGCGGCGTTTGGAGACGCGCTTCGGGGAGGTCATTGTCACCCGCCGGGGCTATGGGGGGCGAGAGCTGGAGAGCGTCTTCCCGCTGGATGCGGAGCTGAACTTGCCGCCCGATAAGTACTCGCACGGACTGCGCGAGGTGGTGGTGCAGGAGGTCGTTGGCGGCTCGTTCGATGCGGCGGTGGAGCATCTGGCGCGCGCTGACGGCGGGCGGATGGCGAAGCGGCAAGCCGAGGAGGTGGCGGTGCACCTGAGCCAGGATTTCGATGACTTCTACGCCCAGCCGCTGGAGCTGCCCCAAGCCGCCGACGAGAACGGCAAGCTCCTGGTGATCAGCGCGGATGGCAAGGGCATCGTGATGCACCCCAACAGTCTGCGCGAGGCCACCCGCCGGGCCATGGAGCGCGCGGAGCACAAACAGCACACGCGCCTCAGTCCCGGGGAGAAGAAGAATCGCAAACGCATGGCCACGGTGGCCTCCGTCTACGCGGTCGATCCCTACCCGCGTACCGCCGAGCAAATCCTTGATCCTGACCAACAGCCCGAGGGGAAGCGGCCGCGACCAGAGAACAAACGCACCTGGGCCCGTGTGGAGGCCGACCAAGGAACGGTGATCGAGCAGGCCTTTGCCGAAGCGGTGCGCCGTGATCCGGACCAGAAGATGCGCTGGGTCGTGCTGACCGACGGCCAGGAGGACTTGCTGCGCCAAGTCGCTGCTGCCGCCAAGCGCTATAAGGTCGCGATCGTCGTGGTCCAGGATTTCGTCCATGTCCTCGAGTACCTGTGGAAGGCCGCCTATGCCCTGCATCCTGTGGATGCTGATGAACGCGAGCGCTGGGTGATGGACCGAGCCACAGCCGTCCTCGAAGGCCGGGCCCAAGACGTGGCGGTGGGCCTGCGCCGGGCCGCCACGCGCAAGCAGCTCAGCCAAAGCGAGCGCAAGCCTGTCGACAAGGCCGCCGATTACATCGACAACAACCAGGAACGCCTGCGCTACGATCAGGCCCTGGCGCACGGACTGCCGATCGCCACCGGCGTCATCGAGGGGGCCTGCCGCCATCTGGTCAAGGACCGGATGGATATCACCGGCGCGCGGTGGGGCTTGCAGCGGGCCGAGGCCATTCTCAAGCTGCGCTCACTGAAGATCAGCGGCGACCTGCCGGCCTACCTGACCTTTCATTTCGAACAGGAGCACCAACGCAACTACCCCGGGCCGCCGATTCCTCTCTCAGCGCAAGCGGCTGCATGACATGGGCCGCACAGCAACTACACAAGATGCCCCGAAAACCGGTTCTAACCCTTCAGTTCTTGGTCGCAGGGCGTCGTTACAAAAGAGCCGCACCCAACGCCGTTGACGCTGGAGACCTTTCGCCGCTCGAGGTCGTCCCAGCCGGTGATCCACAACTTCCTGCGGCGCAGCTCCGGCAGGCGGTGTTGTGGATGTATTCAAACCGTCCTGCGGTCGAGCTGCTCGTGCACCGTGATGGGACTGCCCTCGCGGCGTACCTCGACGAGCCCTTGGGGGGCAGGTATCCCGCGGACGGTCTTGCCGGAGACGACCTTCAGCCCACCTGACCGCGACCTCGACCTGGGTCACGAACACCGCCCCATGCAGGCGCTGTTGCACCTCCTTCTGGCAGGGGAGTGTGCCGCGGTTCGGCTCGATGCTCATCTTCCCCGCTTGCATTGCCGCATAATCGGTCCGTGGAGCCGCGACTTGCCCACCCTGCGGGCGCTGGCTCCCGTGCTGGAGCTGCTGCGTCGGCCGGTGGTGGACACCCTGTACCTGTCCCCGCTCGCCTTCCCGGAGAATCCGTACCACCGTTTGGTGAAGGACTACAAGCTGGTGCGGGGTGCGGTGAGCGACCCGGTAGCGGATGCGCGCCTGGCCGCCAAGGTGTTCTGTGAGCAGTGGGGGGAGCTTGCCCGTCGGGCCGAGACGGCGGAGGCGGACCTGCTCCGACTCTATCGGTTCTGCTTCCGCGGAGCGACCGGCCTCGCCGGTGCCGACAGGGGCGGAGACGGCCTTGCCGGGGCCTTCGCCTCCCTGGGGGCGGATCCACCGAGCCCGGGTGCAACCCTGGAGCTGGCGCTGGCCCGCTGGCGGGGGATGACCTGCGCCAAGGCGGCGCCTGCCCTTGCCCTGCGCCACCTCGCCGAGCCCCGGCTGCGGCCGGTCGCTGCCTACGCGACCGCCTGGCTCCAGGTCTCAGGAGCCCGCTCGGTGCTGCCGCCTTGGGTGCGGCGTCGTTTCCCGGAGACGGCGGATCTGCTTCGCCAGCTGCGCGACGTCCCCTGCGGGGATCCGGAGTGCCCCTGGTGCACCGAGGTCCATAACCCCCGCGCCGAGCTCAAGCGCTGGTTCGGCTTCGGTGCCTTCCGTGCGCTGCCAGCCACGCCCGAAGGGGACAGCTTGCAGGAGGCGGTGGTGACTCACGGCATGGGGGGCGGCTGTCAGCTGGCCATTCTCCGCACCGGGGGCGGCAAGTCGCTCTGCTTCCAGCTCCCATCAGGCGGGAGATGCCCCGATGCCGGCCAGCCAGGTGATGGAGCTCTGCTACGAGACCCTCTTGGAGCAGCGCCGGGACCGCTGCCTCGGCGACGGCGTCTTGCTCTAGACGCTGCACGGCGCGAAGGGCATGGAGCTCCGCCACGTCCTGATCGCCGACGATGGCTGGCATCGCGAGGATCGCGGCGAGGATGAGCGCCGGCTCTTCTGCGTCGGCATGACCCGCGCGCGCGAAACCGCCACGTTCGGTGTGCTCACCGGTAACGGCAATCCCTGGGTGCACGAGATCGAGGCGGTCAAGATCGTCGTCCTGATGCGCCGCCGCCGCGAAGACGGGGACCCCGCCTTCCGGGACCACTGCCGCGCCGAAACCTGGGAGGCACCGCTGGTGGAGGTCTGCGTGCGTCGCCGAGATTCGCCTCGCGAGCCGGATCTCTGTTGGCGTGACGCGGTTCTCGGACGCGCTCGCAAGTCGGCGTTGAACTTCACCCTGGTTTCCTTTTCACAGGGCGCGATGGCGCGACCGGTCGCCGGTTGGCGCCGGACGGGATCGAGGACATACCATGAATCGGCACATCTCATTCGTGATGCTCACCCTTGCGTTGGCGGGCTGCGGGGTGGACGTGGCGAGCACGGCGGCGACCGAGGCCGCCCTGAATGCCCAGGAGGCGAAGCAGGCTCAGCAGTTGGAGGGACGGGTGCGGGGGCAGCTCAATGCAGCGATGCAGACCGAGCAGCAGCGGCTGCGGCAGGCCGAACAGGCGGCCGGCGAGTAACCGGCTGCAGAGCGTCCGACGCGATACCGGCTCACTGGCCCGAGGACTCCTGCCTTTTGCAGGGCGCTCGCGGGAGCAACCGCCCCGGAGTACGAGTAGGATAGAGCGAGGAGCCCCCGGCGACGCTGACGGTTTCGGTGATCCGCCGGTGGAGCTTCTCCTGTGTCGCGGCCGCTATCGAGAGGGCGGGAAGCACCGCCAGCAAGCCGCTGTGGACCTTCAGGTGCAACCCATCGCTTCACCGAACGCAGGGATCTCCTGCCCGAGCTCTGTCGGGCCCTGGGGGACCTCGGTTCCCTCGAATCGGTTGGCGCGTCACAGACGGCATACCGCCTCCCCACCGTGCTCGATCCAGCCATGGATCATCCGTTTCGTGGTCCAGCCGGCGGCGCACCGGCCCTGTCGGTCGATGACGATCACGCCCCCGCGGCCCGCCAACTTGACTTGAAGATACCCCATACCCCTCGCAGCGGCACTGCCGGCGTCGTCCCCCTCGAGCTCGATAATGTCGGCAAGCATCTTGGCGATGGCAGTCCGCATGAGGTCTTCGCCCCGACCGGTCGCCGAGACGGCGCAGCTCTCGTTATCGGCATACAGGCCGGCGCCGATGATGGGGGAGTCTCCCACGCGTCCGGCCCGTTTATCGACGATACCGCCGGTGGAGGTCGCGGCTGCCAGATTCCCGGCCCGGTCTCGCGCCACGGCACCGATGGTGCCCCATTCGCCGCTGCTGTCATTGCCTCGGTGGATCGAACGCGCAGGGGTTTTCTTCCGCAACCGTTCGAGCTGGACGGCCCGTTCCGGGGTTAGGAAGTAGTGGTCCGGGACCCGTCTGACCCCATGTTGCTCCGCAAATCGCAGGGCCCCTTCCCCGACCAGCAGGACGTGGGCACTGTGCGCCATAATGAGGCGCGCAAGCCGGATGGGATTCGCGATTCCGCTCACTGCCGCCACGGCTCCGGCGCTGAGATCCCGGCCGTCCATGATCCCCGCATCCATCTCGACCCGGCCGTCCTCGTTGAGCACCGAGCCCCGCCCCGCGTTGTACGCAGGGTCATCCTCCAGCAGCGCGGCGCAGGCCTCCACCGCGTCCAAGGCACACCCGCCGCCCGCCAGGATTACCCGGCCCTGATCCAGCGCATGCCGGATCCCGGCCCGGTAGCGGTCGGCAACCTCCTTGCCTTGGACAGCGTCGAGGTCGCCGGCACCACCGTGAACCATTAGGGAGAAGGTGGGTTTCATGGGCGCAGAGTCCGCTTGCGCCTTCAGGGTCCTTGCTCGATGCTGCGATTGGGATGCCTGCGCCGTGAAAATGCCATTCAGTCAATGGGATACGATCCTGCCTTTCTGACGAGGCTGCTTGGGGCCTCGCGCCTGCTGGAGCAGGGCGAGGATTTGGAGCAGGGACTGCGCGAGCTTGCCGGTATGACGGCCAGGCTGCTTGGTACGCAGAAGTGCTCGATCATGCTCCTGAGCGCCTCGGACGCGGAGGAGCAGCCGCTCCTGAGGGTTTTCGCCCATTACGGCGATCTTCCCGCGGACGCCTACCGGGAGGTCACCCGGTTCAACCAGGGTATCGCCGGGCATGTCCTGGCCACCGGTGCCCCCCTGCTGATCGCAGACATCGCCGACTCGCCGTTTGCAGATGCGGCCCGGCGCGGGCCCTACCAGCGGCACCGCAGCCTGATCTCAGCGCCGATCCCCCTGGGAGACAGGACCATCGGCGTGATCAACGTCGACAGTCCGTTGAATGGGCGGTCCTTTACGGAAGAGGATCTCCGCTTGGTCGATCTCTTCGCCCTCTTCGTGGGCAAGTCCATCCATGTGGTGCAGCTGCAGAACGTGCTGAGGTCCGCGCTTGTTCAGTACGCCATCGCCCGGGACGACCGGGAGAGGGGCGTGGAACCTCCGGGTAGTCAGCCCATTAGCCCCGACCCGGAGCGTCTCACCAAGATCGTCTCCCGGAGTATCTACCGGCAGCTCCAGGCCGGCGGCTTCAGTCCCGCTCAGATCATCAACGTCGCAGCTGGGGTGATGGACGAGCTGCGCGCGTCCATCGTTAAGCGATGAGCGATAGGAGATCCAACTATTGGCGTGGAAGTATCGGCCTTTCTGAGGGCCCCATCAATGCCCCAGGATGCCCCAGGGTCGTATGTGAAACCGCAACGAACGGTGATCAGGACGGCGGGTGGGATGGCTTGTGGACTCGAAGAGTGTCTCGGGAGGGCCGAACGCAAGAGCCTGACGGCGGTGGGTACAGGAAGGACCGGCCACCTGTTCGGCGCGGTGTGCGTGAGGGAGTGGCGGGGCATGGCTCACCAACCCCGCGTCTGGTCGAGCTGGAAGTCGGGCTCGATCTGAGCAGCTCCTGGCCGAGTCGCCCTACGGCAAGAACAGTCAGGTGCACATCGGCAAGGACCTCTGACATTTCCGCTCCCTGGTGTTCACGGACAAGCCGGACTTCATGATCGGCAATTCCTAACGAACCACCCTCTCCCCCGGCGCCGCTGGCTCGTGCTGACCGATGGCCAGGAGGACTTGCTGCGCCAAGTCGCTGCCGCCGCCAAGCGCTACGAGGTCGAGATCGTCCTGGTCCAGGATTTCGTCCATGTCCTGGAGTACCTGCGGAAGGCCGCCTATGCACTGCATCCTGCGGATGCCGAAGAACGCGAGCGCCGGGCGATGGACCGGGCCACAGCCGTCCTCGAAGGCCGGGCCCAAGACGTGGCGGTGGGTCTGCGCCGGACCGCCACACGCAAGCAGCTCAGCCAAAGCGAGCGCAAGCCCGTCGACAAGGCCGCCGATTCCTCTAGCAGCGCAAACGGCTGCATGACATGGGCCGCACAGCAACTACACAAGGTGTCCCAAAAAACCGGTTCTAACCCTTCGATTCTTGGTCGCGGGGCGTCGTTACAAAAGAGCCGCACCCAATCCCGATCCCACCAGGCGCCCCCTTTGTGATGGCTTTCAGCCGATCGGTTGAATCCGCACGGCAAAGCGGACCTTCACGAACCCATTCATAGGGGTCGGCTTTGGGTCGCTCCTGCCCCTGACACAAACGACCGCAACGCAGGGCAAGCTCCTGGTGATCAGCGCCGACGGCAAGGGCATCGTGATGCACCCCAACGGTCTGCGCGAGGCCACCCGCCGGGCCATGGAGCGCGCAGAGCACAAACAGCACACGCGCCTCAGTCCCGGGGAGAAGAGGAATCGCAAACGCATGGCCACGGTGGCCTCAGTCTACG
>JARRNE010000058.1:0-8299 GCA_037385305.1 Chromatiaceae bacterium
CCAGCACGATCTGGCGATGCAGGAGGCGACCGAAAGCTCCGTGCTGGGCGACTTCAACGACGCGACCTTTGAGCAGTTCGGCGTCGACGTTGCCTTGGGTGCGACACCGTGACCGACCGCATACTCGAACACGTCCCGGTATTGCAGATCGCCGATCTGCTCGTCCCATTCGTCCGCCAACTCGCCGCCCAGGGACCCGCGAAGGTCGGGTCGCGCGAAGAACGCGCGCGGTCCGCGAGCAGGGCTACACTGATCCCACCCCAATCCAGCGCAAGGCGATCCCCGTTATTCTTGCTGCTCAACCGCCCCGAGCTGATCGAGGTCGCACGCCGCAATGCGACGGCCGAGGGCATCGCCCAAGTGGTTCATCCGGTGGACCGGCACCGCAAGCGCGAGCTTGCGATGAGCGACGGCTTATGCGCCTACCGCGACTGCCCCTGGCGGCTGCGCTGTCGTGCTCACTTCACGCGCAAGGCGCGCGGCCTCCAGCAAGGCCTCGACAACCCAGCTCAGTGCCTCGGCGCGCAAGTCTAAAGACGCTGTCACGCCAAGACCCAAGCGTTGGTCCGTGCCGTGCGTCACTGGGTGATCGCCCCGCGCATCAGCCACGGCACCTGCACCACGCAACGCTCCCTCAGCAGCTCTTCACCACGCCGGGCAGATTGACGCCCCATCCGCACTTTCCTATGGTGCCAGCGGGGGCCTGGTCGGCTCGAGGCCCATCGAGGTAGCCGCTCGCGTCACGTTCGACGGCCGGGTGCACACCCAGTGGGAACGCCAAAGCAAGACGCGGCGGGACCCGTCTGTGCGGACATTGCGTCGCACGCCTATAGTCAGTGGATGCAAAACCTGTCCTCATCGAGGTTCCGGCGACCCCGTCGGACCCACCTCCGTCGTACCGGCCGTACGGACCGATCCCGCACAATCCCGGATCTCTTCGAGCGCGCCGTTCATCAGTCGATGGATGGCAAAGCCGTCCTCCATGGCGAGCGCCGCGTCGGCGAGTACGCGTGCGCGCTCCCGGCTGCAGCAGCGGATGGCACGTTTGACCGGCGCAAGCAGCGCGGGGCTCATGCTGAGGCTGTCGGCCCCCATGCCCAGAAGGAGCAGGGCGCCTGCCGGATCGCCTGCCATCTCCCCACAGACGTTGACGGGCTTGCCGTGCCGGTGGGCCGTCTCGACGACCCGCCGGATGGCGTCGAGAACCGCCGGATGTAGGCCGTCATAGGGGGTTGCGACTTGTGCGTTGTTCCGGTCGACGGCCAGCATGTACTGGGTGAGGTCGTTAGTGCCGATCGAGAAGAAATCGACACGCCGGGCAAACGGCCCGGTCAAGTAGACCGAGGCGGGCACCTCAATCATCACCCCGACGCGCGGTCTCGCCGCGTCCAACCCCTCCGCCGCAAGCTCGCGGTGCGCCCGTGCCAATAGCCCCAAGGTTTCGTCCAGCTCGCCGACCGTGCCGATCATGGGAAACAGCATCTGAAGGTTGTTTAATCCGGCATTGGCCCGCAGCATTGCCCGCAACTGCATCAGGAAGAGCTCCGGCTGATCGAGCGAGAAACGGATTCCGCGACACCCAAGAAACGGGTTGTCTTCCTGCACAGGAAAAGACGACAGGGCCTTATCGCCGCCCACATCGAGGGTGCGCAGCGTCACGGGCATCGGGGCGAAGAACGTCAGCACCTCGCGATAGGCCAGGAGCTGCTCCTCCTCGACTGGGAGGGACTCACCCAGCAGAAAGCTGTACTCCGTGCGGTACAGACCGATGCCCTCGGCACCACTCGCGGCGGCCGCTGCGCTGTCAGCGGGCAGCCCGATGTTGGCATACAGGGGCACGCGGGTACCGTCCAGGGTCTGGGCCGGCAGCTCGCGAAGCGAGGCGAGATGCTCGGAGCGGACGCGCGCTTCCTGCATACGTCGCTTTACGGTCCGAAGGAGGACGGGCGACGGTTGCACGTAGAGGCGCCCTTCATCGCCATCGACCACCATGTCACGACCGTCCCAAAGGGCGGCTGGCATGCGCGCGAGACTGACAACGGCGGGGATACTCAGCGCACGCGCGAGCACCGCCGTATGGGACAAGGGCGAGCCCCGCATGGTGACGATCCCGGCGAGGCATCGCGCGGGCACGGCGGCAATCTGCGCCAGCCCGATCGCGTCCCCCACCAGGATGCAGTGCTTCGGGGACTGCATGGCGGCCTTCATCCGGGCTTGCAGATGCATGAGAACGTGCTCACCGATCTCGCGGATATCCGCGGCGCGTTCCCGCAGGTAAGGGTCCGCCATCTGCTCGAATACCAGTGCGTGTCGGGCGATGGTCTCGCGCCATGCCCCGGGTGCCCAGTTTCCGGCGCGGATGCGCTCGACGGCGTCCGCCACCAGACTGTCATCGCCCAACAGCATGGCCTGGACATCGAACAACGCCTGTACCGCGTCCGGCAACGCCTCGGACATCCGCTCGCCGGCGCGGCGCAGCTCCTCTTGGGCAGCAGCTACCGCGGCCATGAAGGCACGCTCCTCGGCGACACCGTCGTGGCTCGCGCGATCGGGTATCGACTCGAGCCGGGTCTGCGCCTCGACCAACACCGCCTCGCCGATGGCCAATCCGCTGGCGGCGGCCACACCCTGGATGAACGCGTCGGGATGCGGGTTCCCGCGCAGCAATTCGCCCACCGCATCAAGCGCCTCGGCATCGTGAACGGCCTTGGCCAATTGCGCCCCCAGACTGAGAAAGAACGTCACCTCATCGCTGGCGTAGGGGTGACCCGGCGGCTTCCATGCCACCAATACGCCCAGGAGCTTGCGGTAGTGAATCAGCGGCGTGCCAAGAAAGCTGCCATCCGGCTCCTCGGTCGGATCGGTCGCTAACCGGTTGCCTGGGCGGGTCTTGGTGTCCGTCTCGACGAGCAGCTCCCGCCGCTCTCCCACGAGGCCCACGAGACCTTCCCCCGGTCTGACGCTGACCCGTCCGATCGGCTGGGGACTAAGCCCGTCGGAGGCGACCCGAACGTACTGATCGTGCTCCACGTCCGTCAGATAGATCGCACAGCCGTCAACCTGCACGGCCTTTCTCACCTGTCGGACGGCGATGTCCAAGACTTCGCGGAGAGTGGGCGCGACGCCCACTTCTTGCATGATCTGCCGCAGTGTGACAAGCATGGCGTGATCACCCTCACCCGTCTGGAGCGGGCGCTCTGGCACAGCCGGGAGGAGATGCCTGGTACCCGTGCCAGGGGGCGCCGGCGGGCCCGAAGGAGCGTCAACCCATGACATGGAGGCGCCATCACCCGGTGCCAGGGTCGGCGTGGAATATCCTCCCTTCCATCACCCTGCGGCGCAGGGGGCGAGCGGCGCGCGCCGAGTGGGAAAGCGAGTTCGCATGTCCCCCGCATCGAGGCGCACCCGGGCGCCACGTCACGACAGCTCTTCAGAACGAGCGGCGAGCCCAAGTGCGCGTGCAAGCGCGATGAACAGGGTCTCAAAATCCCGGCATGAGCCGCCGCCCAGGGCCAGGGTGTGCGACGGCGACTGCACACCCCGCTCTTCGAGCGCGCGATAGGTCGGACCTGCCGCGATTCCCTCGCAGAGTCGCTCCAGCAGGACATTGAGCTACCGTATAGGCGGTCAGCGATAGCGGTGCTTGATACTGTGCCCGGCCCGCGCCGTCGAACAGCGCTGCCATACCGAGTTGCAAGCAATTACATTATGAGCCTGTTGGAACAGGGCGCCGGCTCACGAGCTTAACACCACGACCGCCTCTGGCGCCCAGGATGCTGAAGACCGCCAAGGCCGAGCCCGCTGCGATTATAAAAATCCAGCCCGCACCGGAATCGAGCCAGAGGAACCACACGCCTAACGTCATGCAGACGCTGACGAGGAACAGTACCGGTCCACTGCAGCAGCGAAATGACTGTTTAAGACGATTCTTGCTCATATCGTTCGCCACAGCACTTGTAGTTGGCATGTTTTCAGCGCCAATCCCTGTAATACGGTTTCGGCCGAGATCACCACCTTGCCCGTGCGGGACAGGAGTAGAGCCGCGTCGGCAATCCAAAACGCCGCTGCCTCAATAGGTGGTACCGAACGAACAGTCGGCGGCGTACGCGGGGGTACGCAGATTGGCGAGCCGGCTGCCTTGCGTGACAGGCCCGCCGCTGAAGAGGCGGCGCAGGTACTTGGCGCCGCCTTGGCGGGAATAATTCTGGTTGAGCGCCCTCGCCGTTGTGCGCGCATTGATTGGCAAGCCATGTTCCAGATAACACTTACGCAGGAAAATGATGACCGACCAATGTTCGTCGTTTAAAGCAACGCCTTCGCTTTCTGCCAGCGCCAGAGACTTGGCGCGATTCCAACGCTGGGCAGCGAGCTCTGTCAAACGGTCGTCGACGTTTCTGCCTGAGGTCTCGGTTTCATATGGATCGAGTGTATGTTGTTTCACGTGTGTCTCTCCTTGGTCAGCTGTGTCCGCGGGTGCCAGTCGTGCGTCAAATGAATGAAGCCCCGCTTGAGAGTAACGACGCCCAGATTTAGGAGTGTGGAGCGCTTTGATGCATGTCTCGCTGCAGCCTTTCTAGGATTGCTCGCGGTCTCAGCAGGGCCTAGTAACAACTCAAACCCTGCCGACCCCCCACCCGGCATAGTCGTCTGTGGGGTTGCGTAGAGTTCTCGATAAATCCCGCTCCGGCTGCTCAACGGGTATCTCGCAGTAAGTCTGGAGCGATGCTTCGGTTTGGAAGTAAACCGTCAGGTCGTTGGCGCTGTCGCCCTCGACGATACGATGACGGTTTTGCAGATCGGTGATGTTGAGGGCGTTGATCGGGTCTGTCGTGCTAATGATGTGCGGACTGTTCATGATTGAGTATCCGTGGTTATGTCGGCTTCCCGTCATTCTGCGGAAAGTCATTCTGCGGGAGTTGTGAGTTTGAAAACTGTCTGAAATAGTCAGATATAGTGAACATACGCTCTCTCGGCTAAATAGCAAGGAGTATTTTTCTAGAGAACCCGGTTTAGCACGACGGCTCAGTTCTAAAAGGCCATGTCGGCTAGAAAAGCGGAAATACTCCTGTCGCCTCGGTTGATGCCCTAGTCGGGTGGATGCGGCTCCGGCGGTTTGTGGCGGCCCCCGGCGTGTCTGCTACGTCGCTGGCAAAACGCCCTAGTCCAGCGGTCCTGCCGTGAGCATCGGTATGCTCCAAAAGCTTCGAGGGCGCATAATCCGCCCAGATCCCTTCGCCGCTGTCCCGGGGATGGCGCGGGGCGTCGGCGCCGAGCTTCCCCGAGCTTTGCGGTCATCGTCAACTTGGGGTCATACCATGTGGCGCAACAACAGCCGGCTGCCGTGAGATTGGGAGAGCACTGTGGGACCAACGTGGAATGCGGGCATTTCGAAGACCCTCAGACCTTGGCGTGAGCCAACAGCGCGCTCGGGCGGAATCGGCGCCGCAGGCACCTCTTTCGCGGACGAGCCGCCGTTGCGTGCGGAGCTGTTCAGCATCGATCAAATGGAGCAGCACGGCGTGCGGCTCGCGTCCGCCCACCGGTTGACGCCGGGACGCGTGCCGGAGCAGCTGCTCTCGCGCCTGGCCGCCAACGAGAGCGTGCTGATCGAGACCTACAACCGGCTGACGACGGCGGTTACGGCGAAGCAACGCATCACGCCCGCCGGAGAATGGCTGCTCGACAACTTCTATCTCGTCGAAGAGCAGATCCGCACCGCCAAGCGGCACCTGCCCAAGGGGTATAGCCGCCAGCTGCCGAGCCTGGCCGAGGGCAGCTCCGCCGGGTTGCCGCGCGTCTACGGCATCGCCCTGGAGACCATCGTCCACGGCGACGGACGGCTGGACCCGGACGGCCTCAGCCGTTTCGTCGCGGCCTACCAGACGGTTACGCCGCTGCGGTTGGGCGAGTTGTGGGCCATTCCCATCATGCTGCGTCTGGCGTTGATCGAGAATCTGCGCCGCGTCGCAGCGGGCATCGCCGCCGGCATGACGGATAGGGATCTAGCGATCGGCTGGGCGGCGAAGCTGACCGCGGTCGCCAGTCAGGATCCGAAGAGCCTGATCCTGGTGGTCGCAGACATGGCGCGGTCGAATCCGGCGATGACCACGCCCTTCGTGTCGGAGCTCGCACGCCGCCTGCAGGGGCACGGCCCCGGCCCAGCCTTGGCGCTGACTTGGATCGAGCAGCAGCTGGCCGAGTCGGGCCTGAGCATCGAGCAGCTGGTGCGCGCAGGAAACCGGCAGCAGGCCGCCGACCAGGTCTCCATCAGCAACAGCATCGGCAGTCTGCGCCTGCTCGGGACGATGGACTGGCGCGCGTTCGTCGAGGCGATGAGCGTGATCGAAAAGACCCTGCGCACGGACCCGGGCGGGGCCTACGCCGCAATGGATTTCGCCAGCCGCGACCGCTACCGTCATGCCGTCGAGGAGGTCGCGAAGGCCAGCGGGCTCTCCGAGGACACGGTGGCCGACCGCGCCGTCGCGCTTGCGCAGGCGGGCGCGGGCCGGCAAGGGAGCCAACACCGAACGGCGCACGTGGGCTACTACCTGATCGACCGCGGCCGGCCCGAGCTGGAAGGCGCCACCCGGGCACGCCTTTCCCTGGGCGCAAGGCTGCGGCGCGCGGGCGGCGGATCTCCCCTGTTCCTGTATCTGAGCACGATCACGCTGCTCACGGTGCTCCTGGCCGGAGGCCTGTTGGCGGAGACACGCGCGGAGGGTGTGCCCGATTGGGCACTGCTGCCGATCGGCATGCTGGCCCTGGTGGCCACGGGCCAGCTCGCGGTCGCGCTGGTGAACTGGCTGGCCACGCTGCTGGCGTCGCCGCGTCCGCTGCCGCGCATGGACTACTCCGCAGGCATCCCGCCGGAATCGCGCGCCCTGGTGGTGATCCCGACCATGCTCACCAGCCCGCGCAACCTCGAACACCTGGTCGAGGCGCTGGAGGTCAGGTTCCTTGCCAATCGCGACGTGAACCTGCACTTTGGCCTGCTGACGGACTTCGGTGACGCGGCCGAGGAAACGCTGCCCGAGGACGCGTTGCTGCTGGGGCTAGCCCGGGAGCGAATCGAAGCCCTGAATGCGCGCTACGCAGGCGGCGAAAGCGACGCCTTCTTCCTATTTCATCGCCCGCGCCGCTGGAACCCCCACGACCGGATCTGGATGGGCTACGAGCGCAAGCGCGGCAAGCTGGCAGACCTGAACCGCCTGCTGCGGGCGGGCAACAGCGACGGCTTCTCCCTGGTGGTCGGCGCGACCGCGGCGCTCTCCGGCGTGAAATACGTGATCACCCTGGACACGGATACGCAGCTGCCGCGCGACGCCGCGCGGCAGCTCGTCGGCACCATGACGCACCCGCTGCATCGTCCGGTCTACGACCCGGCCTTGGGGCGGGTCCGCGCGGGCTACGGCATCCTGCAGCCGCGCGTGAGCGCGAGCCTGCCCGACACCAATCGATCGCGCTATGCGCGCCTGAACGGCGGCGAAGCGGGCATCGACCCCTACACGCGCGCCGTCTCCGATGTCTACCAGGACGCGTTCCAGGAAGGCTCGTTCATCGGCAAGGGGGTCTACGACCTCGATGCCTTCGAGCAGGCGCTCAAGGGGCGCTTTCCCGAAAACCGGATACTCAGCCACGATCTGCTGGAAGGCTGTTACGCCCGCTCCGGGCTCTTGAGTGACGTGCAGCTGTACGAGGACTACCCGGCCCGCTACGGCGCCGACGTCAACCGCCGCTACCGCTGGATTCGCGGCGATTGGCAGCTCGCGGGCTGGCTGCTGCCGCGCGTGCCCGGTCCCGACGGGCGGCGCCTGAAGAACCCGCTCTCGGCCCTGTCGCACTGGAAGCTGCTCGACAATCTGCGCCGCAGCCTGGTGCCGGCGGTTTTGACGCTGCTGTTGCTGCTCGGCTGGACCCTGTTCTCATCCGCCGCTTTCTGGACCTTGGCGGTCCTCGGCATTCTTCTGACCCAGCCCGTGCTGGCCGCCCTGCTGGATGGGCTGCGAAAGCCGGACGACATGCGGCCGCGCCAGCATCTCGCCGGCGTTGCCCATGCCGCCGGGCAGCGCTTCATCCAGATGGGCTTTGGCCTTGTGACGCTGCCTCATGAGGCGTTCTACAGCCTGGATGCGATCCTGCGTACCCTCGGACGTTTGCTCATAACGCACCAGCGGCTGCTGGAATGGAATCCCTCCGGCGATCAGGAACGGCTGAGCCGCACCGACCTCGCTGCCTCGTTCCGCGCCATGTGGTTTGCCCCCGTGCTCGCCGCCGGCACGGCCACCTACCTGGCAGCGGC
>JARRNE010000059.1:0-8271 GCA_037385305.1 Chromatiaceae bacterium
GCTGCTGTTGCTGCTGCTTCTTCTGCTCCTGTTCCTGCTCCTGCTTCTTTTGCTGCTGCTCCTGCTGCTGCTTCTCTTTCTGCTGCTGCTGCTTTTGCTGCTGCTCCTGCTTCTGTTGCTCCTGCTGCTTCTGTTGCTCCTGCTGCTTCTGTTGCTGTTGCTCTGGCTTCTCCTGTTTGTCCTGCTTCTGCTCGCGCTTCTTCTCCTCTTCCTTGCGCTGATCCTTCTGCTTCTTCTCCTGCTCTTCCTTCTTCTTCTCGAACTGCTTTTGCTCCATCCGGGCGAGGAGGGCACGAGCGATGGCCAGATTGTGCTGGGCGTCCGTGTGCTGAGGGTCCTTGTTCAAGACATCCTCGTACGCCGCGACCGCCCCGGCAAAGTCGCCGAGCTGGAAGCGTGCGTTGCCCAGGTTGTAACCGGCATCCTCCGTCTTGTCTTGTTGAACCGCCCGGCTGAAGGCGTTGGCGGCCTCCTGGTAGCGGCCCGCCCGGTACAGGGCGACGCCTCGCCTGTAGTGATCCGAGAAGTCCTCCGCTGCCTTACCGTAGTTGCCGGCCTGAAATTCTTTGAACGCCTCCTGCTCCTGATTCAAGAACCAGGCGGCCTGGGCCGTCCCTGCCATAAAAAGGGCTGCTGCGATAGCGCTGAAAGAGAGTCCTTTCATGCCCGGTGTGTCCTCCCGCGACCGCGGAATTGAGGCAACAGCAGCGCGACCACGGCCAGCACCGGGAGATAGAAGCGGTCGTTCCAGATGCGTGTGCGCTCGTCGCCGCGCTGGGGTGGCAGCTGGCTGGTGGCGGCTGCGGCAAGAATCGCCCGGGCATCATCGTCTCGGAAAGCCGCCCGCTGATAGATGCCGTTGCCGGCGCGGGCAAGCGCTTCGAGCAGGGGCTCGTTCAGCGCCGAGCGCACAGGTTGGCCGTGGCGGTCGACGATCCAGCCGCCCCGGTTGGCAGGCACAAGTGCGCCTTCGGGGGTGCCGATTCCCAGTGCGTTGAACCTGATGCCCTTTTCCGCAAGCTTCTTGACTCGGGCAACTAGGTCTGGCTCGTCCAGGTCCCCGTCGGAGACGAGGAGTATGGACCGGGCGCTGTCGGCGGGCAGGCTGTTCAAAAGGGTCTCCGCCCGGTCCAGGGCCGCGTCCAGACGGCTCCCCTGCAGGGGGGTCATCTCCGTGGACAGTGCGGGCAGGGCATTCAAGATGGTGTAAGTGTCCTCCGTGACTGGGGACACGACATGGGGGACCGAGGCGAAGGCGATGAGGCCCAACCGCACGTCGCGGTCCAGCATGATGATGTCCTGGATCTTCTGACGGGCGCGGGCGAGCCGATTCGGGGCGACGTCGTCCGCCTGCATGGAGCGCGATATGTCGAGAACGATCAGCAGGTTGTTACCAGGATGAAAGAGCCGGATATCCTCATAGTCCCAGCGCGGGCCGGCCATGGCAGTCATCAGCAGCCCCCACAGCAGGGACCAGCGGAGGAAGCGGCCCCAGCGTTCGTGCGTCTTGAGCTCCCGCGTGCCGGGGAGGTGCGGCAACAGGTGGGGGTCCGCGTATCGGTGAACAGGGCCCCGGGCCGCCCTGGCGGCGCTGCGCCAAAGCCAGAGGGCTACCGGGATTAGGGCCAGCAGGCCCCAGAACCAAGCCGGCTGCGCGAAGTACAGCTTGATGTCAGGCACTGGCTAATCTCTTGGCGAAGCGCCGGCGCCCTTCGGGAAACAGGCCGAGGCCAAGCAGCGCGAGCACAGCAAGCGAAAGGGGTATGCGGAAGAGGGGATGGGGCAGGAACACGGTCCGGGCCTGGGCCTCGGTCTTCTCCAGCTGGTTGATGCGGGCAGAGATCTCCTCCAGGGCTCGGGTGTCGGTGGCCCGAAAGTAGGCCCCGCCGGTGATGTCGGCCACTCGCTTGAGGACGCTGTCGTCCATGCCCAGGTCGTCCCGGTACTTGATGACGCCGTCCTCCAGGATTGGAATGCTCTTCTCCTTGCTGCCGACTCCGATGGTGTAGATCCGTATCCCCCACGCCCGTGCCAGCGCCGCTGCCTCGAAGGGTGCGAAGCTCCCGTTGGTATTATCGCCGTCGGTGATCAGGATCATGACCCGGGAGCCTTTCGGGCGTTCACGCAGCCGCTTGGCCCCCAGCGCGATGGCGTCGCCCATGGCGGTCCCTTCGCCGGCAATTCCCGGCACCACCGCGTCAAGGAGCTGGTGCGCTGCCGCACGGTCGATGCTCAGGGGCGACAGCACGAATGCCTGGCTTCCGAAGATGATGAGACCCACGCGGTCTCCCTTGCGGGTGTCCAGAAACCGACCCATAACCCCTTTGATGACCGCCATGCGGGTTACCTGTCGCCCTTCGGCGGAGAAGTCCAGCGCCTCCATGGAGTGGGAGGTGTCGATGGCCATCATGAGGTCGTAGCCCGGCGTGCTCACCTCCGTGTGGGGGGTCAGCCACTGGGGTCGCATGAGGGCAACCACCAGGGCCGCCCACAAGAGATAGAGAAGGATGCGGTACAGCCAACCAGTGAGCTGGCGGCGGGGCCGGCGCGCCTGGTAGGCGGCTTGCAGCTCCTCCAGGTGCGGATGCAGCAGCGTGATGCGCTCCCCCTCGATCTGGTGCTCCTGGCCTTCGCGCTTCTCCGGCCAGAGGAAGGGGATGAGAAACGGCACCGGCAGCAGAAGCGCGGCCCAGGGCCAGTGGAACTCAAACATGCTTCTTGTCCTCGGTGGCCACCCAATCGTAAGCGGCGTCGATCAGCGCGAGCAGCTCTTCCGGGCGGTCTGCCTTGGCGGGCGGGGCATAGGGGGCGCTGAGCAGCACGCGACCGCGCCTGGTCCAGTCGAACCCCTTGGGGTCGTGCCCGCCCAGCCAGTCCAGCCAATCCTCTCCGGTCAGCCCCGCGCAGCTCTCGCGACCAAGCCTTGCGATGGCGATGCGTCGCAGAAGCTCCGAGAGCTCGCCCGCGGTCTGCTTGAGCTCTTGCTTTGGCGCCCGCCGACGCAGATCCCGCAGCTTGCGCGCCGCATCCCAACGCCAGCTCCCCACGGTGACGGCGGGCAGCGGGGGGATCCGCAGCCGCAGGCTCGCGCGAAAGTGCCAGGCCAGCGCGGAGAGCCCAAAGATGCCGATGGCCAGAATCCACCAGCCCGGGCCCGGCGGCCACCAAGGCACCCCATGGATTCCGTGGATGTCACGTAACTGATCGACAGCCGGATACATCAGACCGCCCGTGTGCGAGATCGTTGCTCCAGATGGTGGATGAGGCTGATGTGGATCTCCTCGTCCGTGCGCACCGGCAGCAGGATGACATTGAGCCGGTAGGCGATGGCCTGCAGGATCTCGCGCCGTTCCTCCCAGGCCTCGCGGAACGCCTGGCGGGCGTGCGGCTCATCGGTGTCGATCTCGATCAGGGTTCCGTCGGTGCCGGTGAAGGTGGTCATGCCCATGAACGGAATCTCCCAATCGGCCGGATCGTCCACGGGAATCAGGGCAACGGAGTGGCGCTGGATCAGGTCGCCCAGGATGTGCTCCAGCCCCATGGCATCCCGATTGAGGTCGGCGATGACGAAGATCAGCGAGCCGGTGGGCAGACCCTTGGTTGCCCGCTGCAGGGCGCCTCCCAGGCAGTCGATGGATTTGTCCTGCGTCGTCCCGGGGATCGTCAGGGTTCGCAGCAGCTGCCACAAGGCGCGGCGCCCACGGGAGGGTCGGAACTGCTGCAGACCGGCGACCGGGTCCCCGAAGGCCATGCCGCCCACCCGGTCGTTGAGCCGGCTCGCGGCCCAGCCGACGAGCGCGGCCGCGCGGGCCGCCTGGACCGACTTGAAGGTACCGCGGGTCCCGAAGCTCATGTGCGGGCCCTTGTCCACGCACAGCACCACGGAGCGCTCGCGCTCCTCCCGGAAGACCTTCAGGTGGGGCTCGTTGGTCCGCGCTGTGACCTTCCAGTCCATGTACCGGATATCGTCGCCGTGCCGGTACTCCCGGACCTCTTCGAAGTTGACGCCGGAGCCCCGAAAGACCGATGCATAAAGACCGGCAAAGGTGGAGTTGACCAGGTGGTGGGATGCCAGGCCCAGGGTATGTACCTGGTGACGCAGCTCCAGCAGGTCGTCAAGACGGGGATAGAGACTCATGGACCTCCGCGAGCTGGTACTACGGAATCGCGACGAGGTTGAGCAGTCGGTTGATGAACTCGTCGGTGGTAATGCCCTCGGCCTCCGCCTCGAAGGTGAGGAGGAGCCGGTGGCGGAGGATCTCGGGTGCGACGGACTGGATGTGATGAGGCGCCACGAACTGGTCCCCGTCGAGCCAGGCCCGCGCCCGGGCGCAGCGGGCCAAGGCGATACTCGCCCGGGGCGAGGCCCCGAAGCGGCACCAACGGGCCAGGTCCGGATCGTAGATCTTCGGGTTTCGGGTGGCCTGCACCAGGTCGACGATATAGCTGTTGAGCTTTGGGTCCAGGTACAGGTTGGCCACGTCCCGGCGCATGGCGAAGAGCTCTGCCTGCGACAGCCGCTTTGCCGGTGGTGTGTAGTTCGTCTTCTGCTGCTGATGGTCCAGCTCCAGGATCTTCAGCTCCTCGTCCCGGGTGGGATAGTCCACCACCGCCTCCATGAGGAAGCGGTCGAGCTGGGCCTCGGGGAGGTGATAGGTGCCCTCCTGCTCCACCGGGTTCTGGGTGGCCAGGACCATGAACAGCTTGGGCAGGGGGTAGGTCCGCTGGCCGACCGTGATCTGGTGCTCCGCCATCGATTCGAGGAGGGCCGATTGCACCTTGGCCGGCGCCCGGTTCACCTCATCGGCCAGGAGAATATTGTGAAACAGGGGGCCGGGCCGGAACTCGAATTCCCCCTTTTCGTGGCGGTAGATGTCGGTGCCGATGAGGTCCGACGGCAACAGGTCGGGCGTGAACTGGACGCGGTGAAAGTCGCCCTCCAGAGCCTCTGCCAGGGCCTTGACCGCCGTAGTCTTGGCGAGACCCGGCATGCCCTCGACCAGCAGATGGCCATCGCTCAGCAGGCAGATCAGCATGCTGTCGATGAATCTTTGTTGGCCGATGATGCGGGAGGAGATGTGGTCGCGGACGGGCTTAAGGTCTGCAGGGGTCATGCTTGGGATACTGCTCGCGCTTCCTTTGGGTTTGGTCTTGGTCCGGCGTGGACCTCGTGGCCGGATCGTCCTCCTGTGCGCCGGATCGAATATCCTGACCGGTTTGGGGGGAAAGCGCAACCCCCGGCAGAAACCCTTAGGAGCCTGAATAATCAGAATATTCTGATTCTTTGTGCCGGCCCCTCCTGTCCGCGGATCGGCTATACTGCCCCGCCCGCCCCCTAAGTTTTCAAGGGCTTGCAGCCGGTGAAAACAGCGCCGCCGGGGACCCATGGGTCCCCCTGCAAAGGCGTTCGCAACGGCCCTTTCCCCGAGCCACACGGAGCCCGGCCCAAGTGATAGTGATAGAGAATCTGCGCAACATCGCCATCATTGCTCACGTGGATCATGGCAAGACCACGCTTGTCGACAAGCTGCTGCAGCAGTCCGGCACGCTGGGGGAGCGCTTCGGGCCCGTGGAGCGGGTCATGGACTCGAACGTCCTGGAAAAGGAGCGGGGCATCACGATCCTCGCCAAGAGTACCGCAATCCGCTGGGCGGAGTTCCGGATCAACATTGTGGACACGCCGGGCCACGCAGATTTCGGCGGAGAGGTGGAACGGGTGCTCTCGATGGTCGACTCTGTGTTGCTCCTGGTGGATGCGGTGGACGGGCCCATGCCCCAAACCCGCTTCGTGACGCAGAAGGCCTTTCTGCACGGGCTGCGCCCGATCGTGGTGGTCAACAAGATCGACCGAGACGGGGCGCGTCCCGGCTGGGTGGTCGATCAGGTCTTCGACCTCTTCGACCGCTTGGGGGCCAGCGACGCCCAGCTCGATTTCCCGATCATCTACGCCTCCGCCCTGAACGGCTATGCCGGCCTCACCGAGCAGGTGCGCAGCGGCGATATGACGCCGCTCTTCGAGACCATCGTCGCCCACTGTCCGCCGCCCCCTGTGGACCGGAGCGGTCCGTTTCAGATGCAGGTGTCGACCCTGGACTACTCGAGCTACGTAGGGGCCATCGCGGTCGGCCGCATCGCCCGCGGCTCGGTGCGCCGCAACCAGGTGGTTACCCTCCTCAAACGGGACTGGGACGGTCACCGGTCCTAGGTGGGGCAGGTGCTTGGATTTCTCGGTCTGCAGCGGGTGGAGGTGGTGGAGGCGAGCGCCGGGGACATCGTCGCCTTGACCGGACTCGATGCACCCAACGTCTCGGACACCGTCTGCGACCCCGACCGGCCGGAGGCCCTGCCTCCGCTCACGGTGGACGAGCCGACCGTCAGCATGACCTTTCAGGTCAACAGCTCCCCCTTCGCAGGACGGGGAGGGAAGTACCTGACTTCGCGGCAGCTCAAGGAGCGGCTGGAGCGTGAGCTCATCCACAACGTCGCGCTGCGGGTGGAGGAAGGCAACGACCCCGAGAAGTTTCGCGTCTCGGGCCGCGGGGAGCTGCATCTATCCATCCTCATCGAGAACATGCGCCGGGAAGGCTATGAGCTGGCGGTATCGCGGCCCGAGGTCATCTTTCGGGAAGTGGACGGGGAGATCTGCGAGCCCTATGAGCAGCTCACCGTCGACGTGGAAGAGGCGCACCAGGGCGGCGTCATGCAGGCGCTCGGCGAGCGGCGCGGCGAGCTTCGCGACATGCGGCCCGATGGCCGCGGGCGGGTACGCCTGGACTATCTGATCCCTTCCCGCGGACTCATCGGCTTTCAGACCGAGTTCCTCACCCTGACCTCGGGTAGCGGGCTGATCTACCACGTCTTCGACCACTACGGTGGGGCGCAGCAGGGTCCAATTGCGAAGCGGCGCAGCGGGGCCATGATCTCGAACAGCACCGGCAAGGGGCTCGGTTATGCGCTGTTCAATCTGCAGGAGCGGGGACGCCTGCTGGTCGCCCCGGGGGAGGGGGTCTACGAGGGACAGGTGGTCGGCATCCACGCGCGGGAGAACGACCTCACGGTCAATCCCCTGAAGGCCAAGCAGCTAACCAACATCCGGGCTGCCGGGTCTGACGAGAACATCCTCCTCACCCCGCCCGTGCGCTTCAGCCTGGAGCAGGCCCTGGAATTCATCGAGGACGACGAGCTGGTGGAGGTAACGCCGGTGGCCGTCCGCATTCGCAAGCGCCACCTGAAGGAGCACGAGCGCAGGCGTGCGGGTCGCGGCGGCTGAAGGTCCGGCCCCGGTCGTCTTTGGATTCCCGGAATCACTGGGGGGCGGAGCCTCTTGCGCCCCTTGCTCCGCCGTTGCGCGTCCACGCGCGGACGGCGGAGGCCAAAAAAAGCCCCCGCGCGCTTCCTGCGCCCGGGGGCGTGTCGCCGGGCTTGGTTGGCAAGTCGATCCCTGGGGCAAGGCGTCCTGCCGCAGCTCGTCTCCATGACTGTCCTGATTGGCGACGGCTTCATGATGGCACATTCCCGGGACACCTTATGTCATTCGTTTCCGCTCCACTTGTAGGAAAAATCTGATCTTCAATTGCGGCTCCAATGCCTCCCCCGTATCCTTCCTGGAATGCAGTCCGAACGTTACCTCCACCCGCCCATTCGGCCCTACGCCACCCACCGGCTCGTCGCAGACGGCCCCCACACGCTCTATGTCGAGGAGAGTGGTAACCGGCGAGGAATCCCGGCCGTCTTCCTGCACGGCGGGCCTGGTGCCGGCTGCGAATCCACCCATCGCCGGTTCTTCGATCCCGAGCGCTATCGTATCGTCCTCTTCGATCAACGCGGCAGCGGCCGCTCGATGCCCCACGCCGAGCTCGAGGAGAACACCACCTGGCACTTGGTGAGCGATATGGAGCGCATCCGGGAGTCGTTGGACATCGATCGTTGGCTGGTGTTCGGCGGGTCCTGGGGGTCGACCCTTGCCCTGGCCTACGCGCAGACACACCCGGAGCGGGTGCTTGCCCTGGTGGTGCGGGGGATCTTTCTGTGCCGCGATCAGGAGATCGACTGGTTCTACCGGGAGGGGGCAAGTTGGGTCTTTCCCGACTGGTGGGAGGACTTCATCGCTCCCATCCCAGTTAGGGAGCGGGGCGACCTCCTTTCGGCATACTACCGTAGGCTCACGGGAAGTGACGAAGTGGCCCGCATGGCCGCCGCAAAGGCTTGGTCAGTCTGGGAAGGGCGCACGGCGACCCTGCTGCCCAACCCGGACGTGCAGGCGTTCTTCAC
>JARRNE010000060.1:0-11091 GCA_037385305.1 Chromatiaceae bacterium
GCCAAGCCGAGCCCGGTATAGTGGGCGATGAAAGGCGTGTGGATGTGCAGGAGGTCGAACCTGCGGGCAGCCAACCTCTTGCGGTGCATTTTGAAGTCCCCGAGGCGCAGGACGCGGTCCTCCGGATCGAGCGGCAGGTAGCGCGAGGAGATGCGAAGGATCTCGAAGGGCTCGGGGTCCCCCCCGCCCGTAGTCCGGCGCGATCAGGGTGACCTGGTGTCCCTTGCCTGTGGACTCGCGGGCGAAGGTTTGTATTGATGTCGAGACCCCGTTGACACGAGGAAAGTAGACATCGGAAATCATCAGGATACGCATCATGGCGGTCGCCCCCAAGATCGAGCAAATCAGCATTTCCGTAACCCTGTTAACAAACGATGAACCGCTGATGACGCCCTGATGAAGCACAGGTCACCCTCGGGGGTCCTCGAGGCTGCGGCCTCATTCGTCCTGGCCTTCCTTTTCGCAGTGCCATGCCTGGCAGCCGACAAGTTGCCGCCCCTCTGGGGTTACGGCGTGAAGTCCTGCACCGACTACCTGGTGGCCGCCAAGGGCCGGGAACAGGGGGTGGAGGTACAAGTGGCGGAGTATCGACGGTACGAGGACTGGCTGACCGGCTTCATCTCCGGCCTGAACCTGGCCACGGGGGAGGATGTGCTGAAGGGCGTGACCGTCAAGGCGGCCATGCAGCGGAACCGAGCGTACTGCAGCGGCCACCTGAAGAAGGACTTTTTCACTGCCACAATGGACTTCGTGCGCATGCTCAGCAGCTTGCCCTGATGGAGCCGGGAGGACACACAAGATTGCGAGCAGGGCTCGATCCCAAGTGCCATCGGTAGCCGACTGTCATGACAAGCCCACCCGCCGTCCTGCCCCAGCTCTTGGAGCTCATCATCGGCCTCTATGAGCCAGCTGGGCTACCGTGAGCAAGTCGCCACCGTCGTCACCCCGGACAAGGACGACGTGATCGCCGGCCAGGAGCTGCTCCCCTGGGGTAAGGCCTACGGCCACGGCTTCGAGAAGGGACGACACGAGACTTTCGAGGTTCTGGAGGACGGCTGAGTTGCTTAAGATCGTGTCGTTCAACATCAACGGCATTCGAAGTCACCCTCACCAGTTGGAGGCGCTGAAGGCGCGCCACGACCCGGACATCGTCGGGATCCAGGAGAGCAAGGTCGACGACGAGACCTTCCCGCGGGAGATGTTGGAAGGGCTGGCCTATGTGCCCCACTACTTCGGGCAGAAGTCCCACTATGGGGTGGCCCTGCTCGGCAAGAGGCAACCGATCTCCGTGGAGAAAGGGTTTCCCACGGACGAGGACGACGCCCAGCGGCGGGTGATCACGGCAACCTTCGCGACCACGGCTGAACCGGTTACCGTGATCAATGGGTACTTCCCCCAAGGGGAGAGCCGGGGGCACCCCGTGAAGTTTCCGAATAAGGAGCGGTTCTACCGGGACATGTTGGCCTACCTGCGAGAGCGATTCTCCCCGGACCAGGAGCTCGTCCTGATGGGGGACATGAACGTGGCCCTGACCGATCTCGACATCGGCATCGGGGAAGACAATGCGAAGCGCTGGCTGCGCTCAGGTAAGTGCAGCTTCCTCCCGGAGGAGCGGGAATGGCTACAGGCGCTCACCGATTGGGGTCTGGAGGACACCTATCGGAGGCTCCACCCCGAGGTGGCCGACCGCTTCAGCTGGTTCGACTATCGCAGCCGAGGCTTCGAGCGGGAGCCGAAGCGGGGGCTGCGCATCGACCTGGTGCTGGTGACGCCGCCGCTCGGGAAACGCCTCCTGGACGCCGACATCGATTACGAAATCCGCGCCATGGATCGCCCTTCCGATCACTGCCCGGTGTGGGCGACATTTGATTTGTGAGTGTGAATGGCGAAGGGCGACGCGGAGCGAGGAAAACGGGTAAAAGGGTGCGCTCTGCGCACCGCTTCGCTGGCTTCAAGTAGAGCCGGGCTGGCGGGTGGTGCTTGCGCTGGCAAAGGGTTGCCGCCCCACGGAAGATCGAGCATAGGTCCGGTGCGCCGTGACGGTTGACACGGCCGTCGTGCGCCTCTACGCGGAGCTCAACGACTGCCTGCCTGCGGCCCAACGCCAGCGCGATCTGGAGATCCCACTGCCAGCCCCACTCGATGCTCGGACTCTGCTGACGAAGCTCGGTGTGGCGCCGGATGCGGTGGATCTGATCCTCGTGAACGGCACCTCTTGCAGCCTCCATCACCCCGTGCGGGACGGGGACCGTGTCAGCCTGTACCCCACCTTCGAGGCCTTCGACGTCACCCCCCTGCTGCAGCTTCGGGATGCGCCCCTGCGCCGGATCGCCTTTGTTGCCGACGCGCACCTCGGCCGCCTCGCCCGCTACCTCAGGCTCCTGGGATTCGACACCCTGTTCGAGAACGACCCCGGGGACGAGGCGCTGGCGCGCACCTCTGCGGAGGAGGGCCGTGTTCTCCTGAGCCGCGACCGGGCGCTTCTGCGCCGCCGCGCGGTCACCCACGGACTCTGGGTGCCGGCGATTCGGCCACGGGAGCAGCTCCGCTATGTCCTCGAACGGCTCGACCTCTTTCGACTGTTGCGGCCGTTCAGCCGCTGCACGATTTGTAATGGTCCCCTCGCAGTGGCGGACGAACGCACCCTGGGTGACGGGGTCCCGTCGCGGGTGCGAGCCGTTTTCGACGACTTCTGGCGCTGCTCCGACTGCGGCCGCATCTATTGGCAGGGTAGTCACTACGACCGGCTGAGTCACTTTGTTGATCAGATGACTGCTGCGGGCACGGAACATGAGATCCGTTCGGGGTCCGAGCGGTCACACCCTGAACAACGGCCCAAAGACAGCTGATGCCAGCCGCGCTGCCCCCGCCGGTAGCGGTAGGTTGGCATCTCCAGCTGGAGGTCGCCGCATATCGACGACCGCCCCTGCGATGGCGATATTCCGTCCGACGCCAGGCTTCGCGGGATTATGGCGTGTCAAAGTCATACCTTCCCTTGGCAGCGGGAAGGCGACAAGACGAAGGCGCCAGTTGGCGCGTATGAGCTTGGCCGATCCGCCCAACCAAGCTCGCAATTCGCACCGGCAGATAGTTTGGCGTGTACCCAAACCAGTCGCCGTCGCGTTCGGCGTGATACCGCCCTTCGACCAGCACAGGGAGGCACCGGCCGACGAAGCGCTCTTGGACCCTCTTCTCCAGCCGCTTCCCCAACTCGTGCAGCCCTCGGCTGCGCGCCCGCTTGATTTCGGGGGGGACCTGGTCCGGCAGGGTCGCCGCCCGCGTTCCGGTACGCGGGGAGTAGGCGAAGATGTGCAGATGCCCGAATCCCACGGACTCCACGAACGCCATCGTCTCCCGCCATTCGCTGTCCGTCTCCCCGGGGAACCCAACGATGATGTCGGTCGTCAGATTCAGGTCCGGCACCTGATCCCATGCCTCGGCTGCGAGACGCGCGAAGTCGGCGCTCTTGCATCGCCGGCCCATGCGGCGCAGAACAGCGTCCGAGCCGCTCTGCAAGGGCAGGTGCAGGTGGGGCATGAAGCGGGAGCTGCCGAACAGCTCCCACATATCCTCCGGCAGGTCCCAGGGCTCGAGGGAGCCCAGCCTGAGCCGAGGGATGTCGGTGTCCGCGAGCACGGTGCGAATCAGCTCGCCCAGACTGCTGCGGATGTCACTTCCGTAGCCGCCGAGGTGAACCCCCGTCAGGACCACCTCTTGGATACGCTCCGACACGAGGCCGTTGACGTCGGCGACGATCTCGGCAAGCGGACGGCTGCGCTCTTCCCCCCTCGCACGGGTGACGATGCAGAATGTGCAGCGGTAGCGGCAGCCATCCTGGACCTTAACGAAGGCCCGCTGACGTCCGCGGGCAAACAAGGGGTTCGTCTCCAGATCCATCGCCGTGAGCGGCATCTGCTCGATGCCGAGCTCCCGCGCGGCGATCTCCACCAGGCGGTCCTTCTCCCGGTTCGGAACCAGGAGGTCGATGCCATGCTCCTGCGCCGGCAGCTCGCCCTCGAGGGATGCGAAGCAGCCGCTGACGATCAGCTTGGCCCGAGGGTTTTCGCGCTGGGCCCGCCGCAAGAGCTTGCGGGATTTGCGGACAGCCTCCCGGGTTACCGCGCAGGTATTGACGACGATCAGGTCGGCGGGCTGCCCCGCAGCAGTGATGCGAAATCCCCGCTCCAGGAACTGGCGGGCCCAGCCCTCCAGCTCCGCCTCGTTGAGGCGGCAGCCGAGGGTCTGCAGCTGGACGCGCATCCGGGACAGTGTCTCGTCTGAGTCGAATCAGCCGAGGCTGGAGAAGCGAATCAACGCCCGCCGCGCGTCGCCCCCGTGCCCGGCGGCATCGGCCCGGGAGGCGGCGGGGCAGGGGAGTTCTGGTGCAGGATCATCCGCCAGCCGCCGTCGCCTTTGCGGAAGACATTGGTGGCGTACACGGGGGGCTGCTGCCCCCTCTCGGGCACGGTCACCAGCTCCTCCACATAGTGGATGGCGACGTCGCCCAGCTCCAGCCACCGGACGTGCCGGACCTGGATATCCACGGATACTTCGCCCCTGGTCAATGGCTCCCAAACCTTGTGGACATCCGGGCCATGGACGAACGCCTGCATGGGCAACAGGCATGCGATCTCGGAAGAATCGTCCCAGACGCGGTGCATCTTTTCGGCATCAGCGTCGTCGAGGGCGTCGTAGAACGCGTCTTCCGCCGCCTGGGGTGTGGCGAATTCCTCCTGGTGCATGGGCTCGATGGTCACCGCTTCTTGCGCGGAATGGTCACGCGGATGGTGTCCGCGCTGTCCTCCCTTTTCATCGCGCTCAGGTCGCCGTCCCCCGGGACCGAGAATTGCCGGCTCGCGCTGCCTGAGGAGTAGCTGTAGCTGTGCATGTAACCTCGGCCCTGGTCGAAGGTGTCCTCCTGAATCTGCTGTTGAGACCCGACCTCGCTGATTCGCATCCACTGTCCCTGTGTCTGAATCTGCACCTGCTCGGGCTTAATGCCGCGGAGGTGGATAGTGAGCACGTAAGCCTCCGGCGTTGCCTCCCGGGAGATCTGCATGCCGCCCGACCGTCCCATACCAGGCCCTGCCCTTCCCGGAAAGCCTGGCCCCATCCCTGGCGGAGGTCCGTAGGCAGGATACGAATATTCCGGTGGATAGGGCGACGCCTTCCCTGCAGCGCCGGGCTGACCCCTGAAGGTGCCGGGTGTTTGGGCCTGCGGGCCGAGGTACGGATAGTCCGGCTCAGCACCGGGCCCATAGCCGCCCGCGCCGTAAGGAGTCCAGGCTCCTGCGAGAGCAGGTGCAAGAAAGCAAAGGCCGCTGACGAGTATGCGCGCGAGCGCAGAAGACTTGGACATCAATCGACTCCTGAAGCCGCCCACCCGCAAGGCGGAGCAGTTAGGTTTCCTGAGCGGCATCAGCTTCCGTCGTGAAGCCGACGCGAGAGTTCCCCGGACTCTCCGGAAAGCAACTGATGGCGCTCAGAAGCTACCCTGGTCGTCAGACTTGGGATGAGATAGAACCACTTGTCCACCGAATTATGGCTTAACAGAGGGCAAGACGCCATCAGATTCCAGGAGCCCGCGACGGCAGGGGTGCAGCCCGGGCAAAGACCCGCTGGCTTGACTCCGCCGCCAATGGCCGCGCGCCACTGAACCGAAACTCGGGACTTGTTTTCAGTTAAAATAAAGAGTGCTGAAGAGCCATCCGGGTTCTGAGGCGAGCGCCCGCGCCTTGTGCGCAGCCAGCCCTGCGGCTTGCGGCCAACTCCAACCGGAGAAGCTCCCGTCCCCGCTGAACCTGACGGCAACGTGCATTGGGTTTCGGCGCTCGGGGCGGAGGTAGCCTAATGTGCCCACTGCCTCTTCCCAGCAACCGGTCTCTCCGCCTGGGGTCGGCGTGGTTCACTGGCCTAAGGAGGGCGTGCGGTATTGCCCTGGACTCGCGATAGCCGCAAAGGTTGACTTGATTGCCTACGAGACTCAGCCAGGTCGCGCTGGAAGCCTAGCCGTAACCATCTGTTTCGCTGTGGCGGGCGCTTGGCTGAGTCTTCTTGGTAATCAGGAAGGTTGATGCTCTGCTCTGCTTCCCCGTTTCAGAAATACTTGGCACCAAGCCTTACATGAGGCTCAACCCACCCACCTCGATCCTGCAGCTGACGCTGGTCGGCTTCTCGTTGGCCGTTGTGCCGCTTGTCGTTGCGCTGCTACACACCATGTTTCGGGTGAACGATCTATCGGAACGGATCGGAACGAGCATTGCGACCACGGACCAGGCGGTGCAGTCGAGCCGAATCCTTCTGTCGAACGCGTTGGCGCTCGAACGCAGCGGGGCACAGTTCCTTGTGCTTCGAGACCGCAGCGTGCTAGACCGGTACAAAGATCAGCGGATCAAGTTCGGCGAGACAGTTGCGGCCCTGCGGTCGCTGCCCTTGGCGGGTGCCATCGATGACCGCCTAAACGAGCTTGTTGCGCGGGAGAAAGAGATCTATGACGATCTCCTCAGGGAGCCTCCGGCCAAGGACGCCGAGCTGGGCGACCCCCGCGAGCTCCCCCCTTTTGCCGAGCTGGCCCAGCCGCTCCCCTTCGAGATCAGCCAAATGGTCGCCAAGCAGGTACAGAAGATCGAGGACAGGGCCTATACGGTCCAGCGCCTTCTCTTGCTCCAGGCCATCGCCCTGATTCCGTTCGCGCTGCTTGTGGGGGTCACCTTCAGTATCCTGGTGACCCGTCCCCTGAGGGAAATTGGGGTGGCGATCCGTGGCCTTGGTGCGGGCGACTTTGCCCGGCCGATCCGTGTCAGGGGCCCGGAGGATATCCGGGCCATCAGCGAAGGACTGGAGTGGCTGAGGAGCCGCATCAATGAGCTGGACGCCCAAAAGCTCATGTTCCTCCAACACGTCTCGCATGAGCTCAAGACGCCCTTGACCGCAATCCGCGAAGGGGTCGAGCTTCTGAACGACGGGGTTGTCGGCGAGCTCACCGAGGACCAGGCAGAGGTTGCGTCGATCCTGCGGACGAACAGCAAGCGCCTTCAGAAGCAGATCGAAGACCTTTTGAAGTTCAACATGGCCCTGTCTCAGGTGTCTCTGGCTCGGCGCTCGCCCATCCCCTTGCGGAGGCTGGTGGAGCGCGCGATCGAGGATCATCGGCTCGTGGTCCGATCGCGAGGACTCGCCTTCGACCTGCGACTGGCGGACGCGGAGATTGTGGGCGACGAGGACCAGATCCGCACCGTGATCGACAACTTGATCTCCAACGCCATCAATTACTCACCCGACGGCGGTAAGATCATAGTGCGCCTGGAGCGGAGCAAGGGCATCGTCATCCTCGATGTCCTCGACCAGGGGCCGGGCATCCCGCCCGCTGAGCGCGAGCGCGTGTTTGAAGCCTTTTACCAGGGGAAAGGCCAGCGCAAGGGGCCGGTCAAGGGCACGGGTCTGGGGCTTGCGCTCGGCGAGCGGTATGTATCGCTCCATCGGGGCAAGCTCGAGATTCTAAGCTCGCAGCGAGGGGCGCACTTTCGACTGGCCTTGCCCGTCGGGCGCCCCGGCGAGGAACCGGAAGATGGAGTCCGTCGCGTCTCCCCGCCGTCCAGACTGCCCGTCATCTCGCCGGGGCGCTGGCTTTCCAGCGCCCGTGCCTTCGATGGCCGCAGGGCGGACGCGCCGACCGCGTCCAAACGCATCGATGACGTCTAGATTCAGCTCGCCCTCGCGCAATCCGACATTGACACTCAACAGAGGGCACGCTTGCGGAATATTCTGATGCATAGATGGCTTGCAATACGGGTCCTGTTTATCGGGTGGGGCTCCGTTATTGGTTGCGGTTTGCTCGGCGCCTCGGCGAGCGCTGAAACGCGACCCTTCTGCCCCCCGCCGTCGGTGGACGCGGCTGCCCGGACGGATTTGCTGGGCTATTTCAATTGGCTCCTGCAGACTTCGGCCGCGCAGAGGAAGGCCCAGTACGATCTGGTCCGTGCCCAGGTCGCGGACCAACCGACCCCGAGAGCGAAGCTGGTGCTGGCCCTCCTGTTGTGTGTGCCGGAAACACCCTTCGTTGATTACCCCCGGGCGCGTACCCTCGTCTCGGATTTCATCAGCTCGCAGCGCGGGCAGGACAAGGACGACATCGGGCTTGCACAGCTCCTGCGGGTGCTGCTCGCTGAGGTGGACAAGAGCAAGACCGAGCTCGAGCGGCTCGGTACCAAGCTGCAGCAGCTGCAGGAAATCGAAAAGGACATCAGCCACACGGAGCAGTCCGTCAACGTCCCTGCCCCAAGCCCAGCCCCGGTCGAGCATGAACGGAAAGAAGAGCATCCTTCTGGTCGATGACGACGTCGGCCTTCTGAAGCTCTTGTCCATGAGACTTCGTGGTGCCGGATTCGATGTGGCCACCGCGAAGAGCGGGGAGGAAGCCCTCGGGCGGCTGCTCGCGCGCCAGCCGGACGTGGTCATCAGCGATCTGCGGATGGACGGCATGGACGGCATGGAGCTGTTCGCGGGCATTCATGACCGGCACCCGTCTCTGCCCGTCATCATCCTCACTGCACACGGGAATATCCCGGACGCGGTGGATGCAACTCGCAAGGGGGTCTACGGCTATCTGACGAAGCCGTTCGACAGCAACGCCCTCCTCGACTGCGTCAACGAAGCCCTCAAGCACAGCCCTTCCGCGGGGAGTGCCGGCACCGGCCAGGCGGAGGACGTATGGCGTACGGAGATCATTACCTGCAGCCCCGTGATGGAGGCCCTTCTCCGGGAGGCGAAGGCGATCGCCGGGAGCGACGTCAGCATCTTGCTGCAGAGCGAGAGCGGAACCGGAAAGGAGCTGCTGGCCCAGGCGATTCACCGGGCGAGCACACGGAGCGAGCAACGCTTCGTGCCCGTCAACTGCGCTGCCATCCCCGAGCCCCTGTTGGAATCGGAGCTGTTCGGCCACCGCAAGGGGGCCTTTACGGGCGCCCTCCACGACCATGTCGGGCTTTTTCAGACCGCCAACGGGGGTACCCTCTTCCTGGACGAGATCGGCGACATGCCGATGGAGCTTCAGGCGAAGCTGCTGCGGGTGCTGCAGGAGAAGGAGATCAGACCGGTCGGGTCCAGCCACACGATGCCGGTGGATGTTCGGATCATATCGGCGACGCACCGGGACCTGGACCTTGCGATCACAGAGGGGGGCTTTCGCGAGGACCTTTACTACCGACTGAACGTGGTGAGCCTGGAGGTCCCGCCGTTATCCCAGCGGCGGGAGGATATCCCCCTCCTGGCAAACCATTTTCTCGCCGCCGCACGCAAACGCCTCAAGAAGACCCTGACCGGCTTCTCGAAGGAGGCAATGGAGATGCTGCTGACCGCGCCCTGGCCCGGTAATGTCCGCCAGGTCCTGAATACCGTCGAGCAGGTCGCGGTCCTCACCACATCTCCCCTCATAACGGCGTCCCTGGTCCAGCGCGCCCTGCGCGGTAAGACCGGCGAAATCCTGCCTTTCTCCCAGGCCCAGAACCAGTTTGAGAAGGACTACCTGGTTCGCATCATGCAGGTCACCCGCGGCAATGTGGCCCAGGCCGCGCGTCTCGCCAAGCGCAACCGGACGGAGTTTTACAAGCTCCTCAACCGCCACCACCTCGAGCCCGCGCTCTTTCGGGAGGAGAACGGAAAGTAGCGGCCTGGAGTCGCCATTACCGACAACCCGTACAGGCGATCTGCCTGGGTACGGGGCACGGAATGTGGATCGATGGCGACATGCGGCGCAATACAGCTGACGCCTATCGTGCCCGATCCGTTGGGTATGCGATGGAGCATCATGAAGTTGACCTTCAGCTTGTCGCCAAGCAATGGCTTAAAACCAACTGAAACGACGCTTCGCGCGCCTGGCCGCTCTGCACCCGTCTGGGCGAAGAAGAAGAATCATCAGCAGCATCACCCCAAAACGGACAGGATAGCCTTTCGTGCCTTCTTCCGCCTCAGACACGAGCCTGTGGGCCCTGCTGGGCCGTGCCTATCTGCGCCTCATATGCGCTCTCGTGGACCTTTCACGGCGCCACGCCTGGGTGGTCTTCGCTGCCGCAGCCGTGCTGACCGCCGCCTCAGGCTACGTCGCCGTTACCCGGATCGCGATCAACACGGATACGTCCGAAGTCCTCTTTCGCAACCTGCCGTTCACCAAGGTCGATCATGAGCTGCAGCGGGCGTTCCCGCAGCTGGGCGAGCGGATACTGGTGGTCATCGACGGCGACACGGCGGGACTTGCCGACCAGGCCGCCGGGCGGCTCGCCCAACGTTTGCGAGAAGAGCCCAAACATTTCCAGGACGTCTACGAGCCGGGAGGGGGTGAGTTCTTCCACAAGAACGGCCTGCTGTATCTCGACACCAAGGCGCTGGATGCCCTCACCAATAAACTGGTGGACGCGGAGCCCCTGGTGGCGAGGCTCGCCAGGGATCCGAGCCTGAGGGGGCTTTTCGAGCTCCTGGAGGAGGCACTGAAGCCCCGTCCGGAGCAGACGGCCCGGCTCCGGGCGCTGAAGGGCCTGATCGAGAAAGTGACCGCCACCGTTCGGGCGTACAACGACGGGCATTTCTACCAGCTTCCGTGGTCGGAGCTGATGGGCGGGGCCGGTGCACTCGAGACGAAACGCCGCCTGGTGATGGCCAGCGTCCGCGCCAGCGGGGATCCACGAGCCGCCGGTGCTGCGGCAGTGGGCGCGGTCAATGCGGCGGTGGCCGCGTTGGACCTGAATCCTGCACACGGCGTGAAGGTGCAGCTCACGGGATCCGTCGTCCTCAATCAGCAGCAGCTCAAGGGAGTGAGCTCAGGCGCCAGCCAATCCCTGGAGCTGTCGCTGGCGCTGGTGGTGGTCTTCCTGGTCCTCGGGTTGCGGAACATACGGATGATCTTCGCCACCCTGACCGTGCTGCTGATGGGACTGCTGTGGACGGTTGCCTTTGCCGTCCTCTCGGTCGGGGCCTTCAATCTGATTTCCGTCTCCTTCGGGGTCTTGTTTATCGGGTTGGGGGTGGACTTCGGCATCCAGTTCTGCATGCGGTACTACGAGGAGCTGGTCCCGGCCAATCAGCCGAGGGAGGCATTGG
>JARRNE010000061.1:0-11251 GCA_037385305.1 Chromatiaceae bacterium
GTCGTGTCCGAATCCATACTGCCTGTAATCGGGCCACCTTGTCCGATTTATCTGCACCTCCCCCAACTCAAACAGTATTCCTACCTTCTTCTGGTGTTGTGCCATGTCCAAGGTTTGGATTCTCCGCATGTTACAGCCGTCCCAAGCACAGGGCGGTCGAATAGGCATAAGAACGCATTTGCAATCGATTTTGCTTCGGAACCCACACTCGACGGGTCTCCGCTGTTCGGTCTCCACCTCGGCTGGGTGGTGGAAAATCTTACCCCTCCTTCCCGGTGGCGTCCTCTGGAATGTCCGTTCCTGGCCGTTATGTAGCGCTCAACATAATGGCCGTTTGCGTCCCTTCGGCGGTGGGAGGGGGATCAGGGAGGCCGTCAGTGGCAGCAGCTGCACCATATTCGGCTCGGTGACGTCCTTGGCTGCTTGGCCCCTGCGGGCCAATGGCGGCGTCCAGGCAGGTCCGGTCACCGGGGACGGCTCGGAGCTCGGCCTGTCATGGTGTGCCGCTTCGGCTTCGACGCGCCGCGGCTGCCCGGCCCATTCGATCAGCTCCATTTGCCCGTCGTGATGCTCCAGGATGGCAGTGCAGCTGTCCACCCAATCCCCGCAGTTGATGTAGGTGATGCCGTCGATCTCCTTGATCGCGGCGACGTGGATATGGCCGCAGATGACGCCGTCCACCTCAAGCTTCTTGACGTAGCGAACCACCGACTCCTCGACGTCGAAGATGAAGCTCACGGCCCCTTTGACCTTGCGTTTCGCGTATCCGGCCAACGACCAGTAGCCCGAGATGCCGAGCCAGCGCCGGACCCAGGACAGCAGCACGTTCAGGCGCACCACCAAGGCGTAGGCATGATCCCCCAGCACGGCGGCCCATCTGTGGCACTTGGTGACCTGATCGAAGTCGTCACCGTGGGTGAGCAGGTACCGTTTGCCGTCCGCTCCGGTGTGAATATGCTCGCGAAGCAGCTCGATGTCTCCGAAATAGGTGCCAACGTGCTCCCGCAGAACCTCGTCGTGGTTGCCGGGTATGAAGACGACGTTCGTGCCGTGACGGGCACGCTTGAGGATCTTTTGAACCACCGTGTTGTGCGGGGTGGACCAGAAGATCCCGCGCTTCATGGCCCAGAAGTCGACGATATCGCCGACGAGGAACAAGTGTTCCGATTCATGCTCGCGCAGAAATTCCAAGAGGCGCTCCGCCTGACATGCGCGGGTTCCCAAATGGATATCGGAAAGAAAGATGGATCGGACTTTAGGCATCGGTGGTAATCCTCGGTCCCGGCATGATCCCTACGTCTCACCGAGCTCGGGGTTTCGGGCCCCGAACAGGTAAGTAAGGCACGCGAGCTCCAGGCAGGTAGGGAACGGGATGGACCTTCCCCGACGACGGCATCCGCGGCGCTGAAGCCTCTTGAGCCAAGTCGACAGCGCGTTTCGATGAGGTTCGCCGGCGACAACCGCCGCCCGCCCTGCGCCGCCTTGTGCCGATTTCCCGTCAGTTCTCGTCCCGCCTCAGGCCCCGTCAAAGCCACGCCGGGCCTTTCCCGATGAACGGAAGTACGCCTGACCGCACGAAGGCGAATTTCCGACCGGACAAGTGACGGTTTCGTAGAAGTCCAGCATGCGGCCTGCCAGGGCAGCCGCCGACCAGGTTCGCGCATAGGTGCGGGCCTGTTCTCCGAGTGCCACTCGAAGGTCTGCGTCGGTCAGCAGGCAAATGGCCTTGGCCGCAAAGTCCGCCTCGTCGTCCGCCGCGATCAGGCTGCCCTCGCCGCCCTCGAGGACCTCTTTGGTCCCCATCACCGCCGTAGATACCACCGGCACGCCGAGAGCCATGGCTTCGAGAAGCACCAGCCCTTGTGTCTCGGTGCGGGAGGCGAAGACGAAGGCATCCCCGGCGCAGTAACAGTCCTCGAGGGCGCCATCACGGTTCAGGTTGCCGACGAAGCAGACATGTCCGGTCAATCCGAGCTTGGCCGTGAGGGATTCCAGGCTGCGGCGTGCGGGACCCTCGCCGGCGATGACCAACAGCACGTCGGGAACGGCGCGCTTGACCTGCACCAGCATGCGCAGCAGAAAGTCGATGTTCTTCTCGAAGGCCAGGCGTCCGACGTGTACGAGCATCGGGCGGCCCGGCTGGATGCCGTGACGACGCCGGAAGCGTTCCCCGTCGCCATGGTCGAACCGATCCAGCTCGATCCCGGTGGGAATGACCGCGGCCTGCGTCTTCACTCCGTAAGCCTCGAGCACCGCCCCGAAGAAGGTGTGGTAGCTCTCGATCACAGGCACCCGGAGGCGCCTGGCGATGCTCAGACCCGCGTAGTGGGCGACGAACGGGGTCTGGACATGGACCAGGTCATAACCGCGCCGGGCGAGCCGCTCGTGGTGCTCTCGGATTCGACGCGCGCGGAGGATGCGGTCCTCGGGGTCCACCGGCAGGTACCGAGAGGGGACGCGGACGATCTCGAACCCTTCCGGATCAGCCGAATCGTGGCGCACGCCGCCCGGAGACGACCGGTCAGCCTGATCACGCGTCCTCTCTTGTCCGTAATCGGGGGCAATAAGTGTCACCGCGTGTCCTTTGTCCGTAAAGTTTGCGGCAAACGTCTGGATGGACGTGGACACCCCGTTCACCCGCGGGAAATAGACATCCGAGATCATCAGAATGCGCATGGCGCTCTATCGCAACCGAGCCAGGGCGGAGGTGGCATAGGGTTCCGCCGCCTCCCGGCAGATAGGCGCCTCGATGTCATTCAGGTGTTGCAGCCAGCGTTTCATTTGCATGTTCCATCCGGAGGCGAATGACCTCGAAGAACCGTTGCTCCAGTTCCCGGACGACCTGGCCCCAGTCCATGTGCTCGGCGGTGGCACGGGCATGTTTGCTCATGGCGACGCGGCGCGCGCCGTCGCTCGCGGCCGACACGGCGGCGCCGACGAATGCGTCGTCATCCGTCATCGGCACCTTGATCCCGTTCTCCCGATTGCAGATGCAGGCCCCTGCGGCTGCGTAGTCGAAAGCGATCACCGGCAGGCCGCTGGCCATGGCCTCGAGAACCACGTTACCGAAGGTCTCGGTGAGGCTGGGGAACAGGAACAGGTCACCGGACGCATAGTGCTCGGCCAGCTCCACGCCCACCTTGGCACCCGGAAGAATCAGCTCCGGATGGGTTTGGCGCAGGTGCTCGCGAGCGGGGCCGTCGCCGACCAGGACGAATCTCGCCCCGGGGGTTCCCTCAGCGATCAGAGAACCACGGGACCGGAGGGCGGGCAGCCCCAGCTTCGACGCAGTTCCTCGCTGCGCCGGTGCGGGTCGAACAGCTCCCCATCCACGCCCCGGCTGAGGAGGTGGACGTTCCGGAAACCAAGACCGATCAGCTCGTCGCCAAGGTCCGCGGTGGGGACAAGCGTGGCATCCGACCGGTGGTGGAAGCGCCGCAGGGCGTTGACGATCGGACTCTTCAGCAGGCCGAGCCCGTAGTGGCTGCTGTACTGGTGGAACTGCGTATGGAAGCCCGTCAGGGAGGGGATCCCAGCTCTACGGCCGGCTGCAAGCGCCGCATGGCCGAGGGGACCCTGGGTGGCAATGTAGAGCACGTCCGGTGCGTTCTGCTCCCACAAATGCCGCAGACGCCAATAGACGGGCAGTCCAAAGCGCAGACCCCGGTAGCCTGGTATGGGCAGGCCGGGAACCAGCGTCTCTTCCCTTACACCGTCGCTGCCCATTTCTCCCTCGCCGCGTTGGCGTGGACGGACCAGATGGATTTGGTGTCCCTTTCGCTTCAGGCCCTCGACGAGGTGGCTCATCGTGTTGGCCACGCCGTTGATCTCCGGGGGATAGGTCTCGGTAACCAACCCGACCCGGAGGAATTCGCGGCTTGCCTCAGCTTCGGCTACAGGGTTCTGGCTCATGCGGCCTCCACCAGCGGGGCTGGGGACGCGACCGGCGCCTTCGAGGTTTCCACGCTATCGCCGGACGCTGACGATGTAGACATACCCAAAGCTAAAGCGTCAGCGATGGCCGAGCGGCAATGCTCGGCAATGTGCTTGCGCGACAGGGTGTTCCCGTTTAGCGGCGGCAAGAACTGCACGTGAGCCCGAAGGCCCGCGTGGCGAATCAATCTCGACAGGTGGGGCAGCAGGGCGTCGTCGCCCACGAAAGGGGCCACCGAGTCCGGTGACAGGTTCGTGCCGAAACGCAGGGCGACGGGTTGGACCTTCACTCCCGTCTGCTGACCGGCGGCGAACAGCCTCGGATGGAACCGCTGGAGACGGATACCGTCGGTCGTGGTCCCCTCGGGGAAGATCACCAACGGTCCTGAGGAACGAACACGCTCGACGATCTGCGACACGAGGTGTGCCGCCTGGTTGGCGCCGCGCTCGATGAAAAGCGTGCCGGCGATCCCCGCCATCCAGCCGATAAGGGGCCAGCTCCTGACCTCCGCCTTGGACAGGAAGCTGATCCTCCCCTGCGCGCCTATGATGGGTATGTCCAGCCAGGAGACGTGGTTTGCGACGAGCAGCGCGTTCGCGGACGGCTCACCGGACACTTCGACGCGCACGCCGAGGGAGCGGCACAGGCGCGCGTGCCACCAGCGGGTCACATCCGGGACCCACGCGACCCGCAAACCGAGACCTCGCCCTACGGCGACGGCCAGGGCGATGCTCACGCCCGTCAGCAGATGCGCGGTGACCCGCAGCGATCTCCAGAGGGGCGTCAGCGACCACATGTACTCAAGACTGTGCCGCACGCTCTAGAAAGTGGCGGGAGTAGGACGGATTGAGCTCGTCCACGTCCAGTAGCATCAGCACGTCGGCCACACCGAAATCCCCATCCCGGCAGGGCTCGCCGCAGGCCTTGGCCCCTAATCGGACATAGGCCTTCAGCAGCGCAGGCAGCGGCGCATCCAGCACACTGCCGGGTACCTGTGAGCTCCACAGCGGCTCCCGCGGGTTGACTCGGATATGAGGCGCGGCTATCGCCAGTCGGCGAAGACGGTTCATGATCGCTGCTGCTTGCGTGTCCTCTTCGCCGAGGGGCACGCTCGCGCAACCGAACAGATAGTCGAATCCATGCAAGTGGATAAAGCCCGCAAGCCCGGACCAGAGGACTGCGATTCCGGCCCCCTGACGGTACTCTTGGGCTATGCAGGTGCGTCCCACTTCCAGCATGCGGCCCGGCAGTGCCCTGACAGCCGCCAAGTCGAACTCTCCGTCCGAATAGAAGCGGCCGATTCGGTTAGCGTCCTCGTCGGTCAATATGCGCGTGCATCCCACCACGCGCTCGGAGCCGGATTCGCGCACCAGCAGGTGTTGGCAGAAGGGGTCGAATTCGTCGACGTCCAAGCCCGATTCAACCCCTTTGAGCTTGGCGCCCATTTCCTCCCCGAAGACCTTGTAACGCAGGGCCTGCGCTTCTCGGATATCCTCCGGACTGGAGGCAAGGTCCACATAAAGGCGGTTTCCCCGCCTGGCCGGCAAAGCCAAAGCTGTAGCGCCCATCACGCACCCCCGAAATGACCCTTTAACTGCAAAAAGAATACTTGCCCCTTGTGTCGGTCTCGTGAGGGAGCGATGACGGAGAAGTTTCGGGAAAGTGACAGGTTCTTTACTGCTCCAGGGTCAGCACGGCGATGGGCGAAGGGAGCTTGCCATACATGTCATCGCCGACCCAGTTCTTGGTGGTGTATTCGAACTGCACCACGGCGAAGATGCGGTTATGGCTGTGTCCGCGAGATATGTGGGTCCCCAGCGACCCGGGACCCCGCTCCGTCGGGTTCTTCCTTGACACAGCGCACTTCCGCTTTTTGGGCGAAGCTGCTGCCGTCGGAGCATCCGACACGACGGAGGGCCGTCTGCCCCCCAGGAAGCGGCAGTGGCGGTGAGGAAACCGGGGGGCGGTGAGGCCGCGCGGATTACGCTGAGAAAATCCGGCGAAATAGACTGAGCGCTAACCGGGAGCCTTTAACGCGACGCCGCCGGAATCCCAACGGCCGGCAACTCGATTGAAGCTCGGGCGACCCCAGCATATGATGCGAGGTCGCTTCGGTCCAACGCAGTTAGATCTTCGCGTGCGGCGCTGATCACCGTGCCACCGGCAGCCCCCCGCAAGCTCCGGACAATGACGCTCAACCCATTCAAGCTGTCCTCCTCCGAAGGCTCGGTGTCGGGCCCTCCCTCCGCCCTCGACCATGCCGCCGACTCCCTCGTGCGCGTCATCGCCTACGCCTGCGCGCTCTTCATCATCCTGTTGATGGCTTACATCCTGTGGGAGATCAGCAAACAGGCGATGCCGGCGATCACCCGCTATGGGGCGGGGTTCTTTGTCGGGACCAGCTGGAATGTCAGGACGCAGGAGTTCGGGGTGCTGCCCGAGATCTGGGGTACGCTCTACAGCTCGCTCCTCGCTCTGCTGATCGGCGGGCTGTTCGGTATCGCCATCGCCATCTTCCTGACGCAGGGGTTCTTGCATTCGAAGGTCGCGGCGGTCTTCCGGACCATGGTCGAGCTCCTCGCCGCCATCCCTTCGGTGGTTTTCGGGCTCTGGGGCATCTACGTGCTGATCCCCTGGCTACGCCCTCCGGCAGCCTGGCTGCACGAGCATCTCGGGATGGTTCCCTTGTTCGGCACGCAGCTGAACGGCCCCGGGCTCGCCCCGGCCGCGCTCGTGCTCTCGGTCATGGTCCTGCCGACGGTGGCGGCGGTCTCAGTGGACGCCTTCCGGCGTGTTCCGACCTCGGTCACCGAGGCGGCCTACGCCATGGGGACGACACGCTGGGAGGCCATCCTCCGGGTGATGCTGCCCACGGCATCGTCCGGGATCCTCGCCGCCCTCGTCCTGGGCTTCGGGCGCGCCCTGGGCGAGACCATGGCGCTGGCAATGTTGATCGGCAACAACAACCAGATCAGTCTCTCTCTCTTCGCCCCGGCAGACACCCTGGCCTCACGGCTGGCGTCCAGCTTTCCCGAGGCGGGCCAGGTCGAGGTGGGAGCACTGATGTATGCCGCCCTCGCCCTGCTTGCCATTACGGTCGTCGTCAGTGCGATCGGCCTGATGGTTCAGGAGCTCACGTTCCGGAAGTTCGAGGGGAAACGGTGATCGGCAACCGGGCCGGCACTAATTCGGACGGCGGCGCATAAGGCCATCATCCGGGCCCTGGGCATCGGTCCCCTCTCCAGCTTTTGTGTCCCCTGGGGTGCACGGGCATGCGCGGCCCAGCAACCGGGGACATCACAACAGGCGACCTATGGATGTCATCACTCAGGACCTCAAGTCTGCCGGCGCTGATCCTCCCCGCCCTGGTCCTGCTCGCGCTCGGCGGGCCTGCGGAGGCATCCGGCGTCGTCAGGGTCTACGGAGCCGGCGCCACCTTCCCCGCTCCCCTTTACCTGCGCTGGTTCCGCGACTACTACCTGGCGCACCGGGCGGCGCGGGTCGACTACCAGACCATCGGCAGCGGTGGCGGTCGGGCGTCCTTCATTGCCGGTCGCCTGGACTTCGCCGGCTCGGACGTTCCAATGACCTCCAAGGAAGGACGGCAGGTCAAGGGCGGACTCGTCCAGATGCCAATGACCGCCGGCGCCATTGTGCTTGCATACAACCTGCCCGACATACCGCATCTGAGACTTTCCCGCGACGCGATTGCGGGAATCTTCCTGGGTAAGGTCCAGCGTTGGAACGACCCCATGATCGCAGTCGCAAACCCAGGCGTTCGACTGCCGGACATGGGGATTACGCTGGTGGCCCGGGCGGAGTCAAGCGGTACGAGCTACGGCACTACCCGTCACCTGAGCGCCATCAGCGACGAATTTCGGAAGACCGTGGGCACGACCATGAGCCCCGCCTGGCCCCAAGCTCTACAGGACCGGGGTGCCCTCATCCGCGCACATGGAAACGGAGGGGTGGCGACCTTTACCCGGGCGATTCCGGGGGCCATTGGGTATCTCGAGTATGCATACGCCCATCTGACCGACATGCCGATGGCCAGCCTGCAGAACCACGATGGGGAATATGTCCAACCGGACCGGAAGTCCTTTCACGCCGCCCTGGATTCCCTGACGCCCAAGCTGGACCAGGCGCGGATCGCCGACCCGCTGGGAGCCCGCTCCTACCCTATCGTGAGCTTCTCGTGGCTTCTCGCCCGTAAGCACTACAGCGACTCGGCGAAGGGGAATGCCCTAAGAAAGGTGCTCCGCTATTGCCTGACGGATGGCCAGAAGGTCGTCGACGCCCTCGGTTACATCCCGTTCTCACCGCAGGCAGCGAGCCTCATCCTCGGGACGGTCGACTCGATTCGATAGCCAGTGTTCCCCGTGGGCGAAGGCCGTACGCTGCAGGCTAGCGACCTCGCTTTCTAAACGACCGAGCCGGGCCTTGATCTCGCGAACGTCCTCGCGGGTCTCCCTCTGGGAGTCGAGTACTCGTTGGACCATCTGCTGCAGTGGGTCCAGACTGACATCGATCATCGCGTTTCTCCCGGCGCCTGTTGTTTGGTTTCGACAATAGTCGCGGCGCTACGGCTTTGGAAGACTGGATCGCCCACGTGGGGCGGAACGCCGATAGGCGGTTCCGCCAATCAATCCGCTAACAGTTCGTTACGACACGCCGGTGGAAACAACACTGACAGGGTCGTATTGGTCGAGATGCAGTCCCGTGCCAGCGGAAGAGCCGTCGCGCAGCCCGTGACAAACCGCACCCGTATCTGGGGCGAGACCACTGCAATTCTCGCGCTTTTCCTCGACAACGTCGGGGTGCTCGTCTTCTTCAGCGGCATCCTGATCTACACCGTCAACTATCCGCGGCAGGTGATCCTGGCGCACATGATCCCCGGCACGGCGCTGGGGGTCTTTCTCGGCGACCTGGTCTACACCTGGCTGGCGCTGCGACTGCGCAAGCTCACCGGACGCACAGACATCACGGCCATGCCCCTTGGGCTGGACACGCCGTCGAGCATCGGGCTCGCCTTCGCCGTGCTCGGGCCCGCCTATGTCGCCACCCACGATGCCATTCTGACCTGGCAGCCCGCGTAGGGCGGAACGCGATAGCGGTTCCGCCACATGCCGGGAGCCACGGAGCCGGCCCGCCGGTCCGGCGCTTATCCGGAGGTTCCCGGATCGGCGTGGGCGGGCGAATGGCGGATCGCTTTCGGGCATCCACCCTACACGGTGAACTGCGGGGATGCCGGAGTAGCAGCGCTGGTGAGTTCCGGGTGGGACCTATTTCTGCAGGGTCAATCTACTGGAACTGCGTTCGGATCTGCTGGAGCGACACATCGATCACTTCGCTGTAACGACGGACGCGGTCACTGTTTCGGTGCCCTCGCAGGTTACGCGGCGCGCGGCGTTGATGGGGTCGAAATGTCCGGTCGTCGCGCTTGAGCTGCCGCTCACGGCCACAGGCTGGGCGTTAGCAAAGGGTCGTCTGCGGACAACCGCTGATGCACGGGCTCCGACATCCTGTCAGAAATTTCTACAGTGCCGTCTGTGTGGTCTTTCTGGGCGTCCGGTTTGGGTCCGCTCCTGCCGTTGGCCTCCCTTCCAGCCGCCGAGTCCACGGAACCGACACAACCGGAAAAACCGGCGGGACATGGCCTGGAAGATGCCTGGCGCCGAAATGGCGATCGCCTCAGGCAGTGGCCTTGGGCGACAGGTTGACGCCACTGTCGGCGGCGACCGTCGGGAAGATTCCATCCTTGTCCGGGCTCAGGCGCTCGGCACGATTACCATCCAGCGCACACCGAAGCGGTCGGCCAGCATGCCGAGGGCGGGCGAGAAGAAGGTCTTGCCGACCGGCATGGCGACCTTCCCTCCGTCGGCCAGGGCGGCGAACTTGCGCGCGGCTTGCTCGGTATCCGCGGCGCTCAGCGTGGGCGCGAGGCCCTCGAAGAGGGGATGGCCCATGGAGTCGTCGGACATCAGTACCGAGGCGTCGCCGATGCGCAGATTGGTGTGCATGATCTTGTCCTCGTGGCCTTCGTGCGCGCCGGGCGGCGGCGGATCGGGCGCTTCCTTGTGGCGCATCAGCATCTCCACCTCGGCGCCGAGCGCCTTACGGTAGAAGTCGATGGCCTCTTTGCAGCGTCCGTCGAAGAACAGGTAGGGTTGTACGGGCATGGTGGCCTCCTCCGGGGTCGAGCGGAACGCTAAGTCATCGAGTGCAGACCGATCGTATTGCCCTCGGTGTCCGTCACGAGCGCGATATGCCCGTGTTGGCCGATGGAGGTCTTCGGCATGTGGATGCGGCCGCCGGCCTGCTCGGCCTTGGCCGCCGTGATGGCGCAATCAGGGGACATGAAGTACACGATCCCGCTGTTGCCGCCGGAGGCGACGCCCGGCATCTTCACCAGGGCGCCGGTCACGCCGATGGCATTCTCGTGCATGGGAAATGCCCACAGTTCCATGCCGGGCGGCTGACCGGGGTTCTCCAGGCGGGTGAATTCGGTCGCGAACACCGACCGGTAGAAGGCTTTCGCCCGCTCGATGTCCTGCACGTAGATCTCGAACCAACCGACGGGGTTCTTGGCGGTGCTCTCGTTCATGGCAATCTCCTTGCGGGAATGGGGTTTTAGTCCGGGATCTCGGGCTCGACCAGGCGCGCCAGGTGTTCGAGCGATTCCTGCCAGCCCAGGTAGCACATCTCCGTGGGAATCGCTTCCGGGATGCCATCCTGCAGCACATTGAGCTCGGTGCCGCAGGAAACGGCACGCAGCTCGACCTTGGTCACCATTTCCCCGGGCAGTTGGGTGTCGTCGAAACGGTCGGTGTAGCGGAGCATTTCGCCGGGGACCAACTCGAGATAGCGGCCGCCGAAGGAATGGCCCTTTCCGCTGCTGAAATTGCGGAAGGCCATGTGAAATGTCCCGTCGACGCGCGCATCGAGCTTGTCGATGACGCAGGTGAAGCCGTTGGGTGGTATCCAGCGGGCGAGAGCATCGGGCTCGATGAAGGCGCGGTAGATCTTGTCGGGCTTGGCGCGCAGCACGCGGTGCAGACGGACGGTGCCGGTGGGCATGGTGGTTCTCTTCGGGATGGGGTTGGCAACCGGACTTGCGTTCCTTGGCCAAACGGCGAGGGGAGGTATAAAGGATGAGGATAGCGATAACTATAGGAGATCCAACCCCAGGAGGGTCGGAACAAGGGACGGCTGTCACCGAGAGTGGGTTCAACCAAGGGCGTCCGTGCCGGTGCCAGGTGCTGGCTAGCCGGTGCAGCGGCGAGGAATCGGTCGTCGAGAGGGGCGAGCGTGCAGCGG
>JARRNE010000061.1:11262-12952 GCA_037385305.1 Chromatiaceae bacterium
TCTCGGTTGAACACGTACGCGTGCTTCGGCACTGCCATCGCGTCCCGGTAAGGGAGGGAGTCGAGTCCCTCGTCCCGCACGGGCGGCCCGCACGCCGGGGCGACCGGCGGCGGATCGGCCGGTTTGCCGATGGGGGTGAGCATCCGTGGGATGGGCGCGGTCTCGTTGAGGAAGACGACGGTTGTGAGGAACGTCCGTTGTCCGCCGCATTGCTGCCGCTTCTTCTCGGAAGGCCGATGTCAGCTTCGGGTCGGTGACCGCCCCTCGCGACAGCCTGTTATGCCCCGGTGCGCCCCGCTCCGCGGTCACGGCTTCGCCCCAATGTGCCTGCGCCATGACCCCGACGGCTTGAGGACGTATCGCATGCGCTTGCCTGCCGCCTCCGCGGCTTCGGGCCTCAGGTCCCTTCGCCACCGCGGCGGCGCGCCCGCGCCCGCGCCCGCCCCTACGGGCACTACCCGCCTCGTGCTTCGCACTTCCCTGCCGGGCAGCGAAGGCATGGCCAAGAAGGGTGCGCCGTCACGGGCGGAGGTCTAGGATGCAGCCAGCGGAGCGCGCTGTGCGCGATTTTCACGGTAACCAGGGGGTTGGCGTTCGCAGAACCGAAACCTCCCCGTCGCGGAGGCGCAACACAAAGGTGAGACCATCCGAGGGTCGTTTGAGGCGTGCTCTCGAGGGCCCATGCTGGTCGAAAATACGGAGCGACAATTGCCCGATCCCCAGCCCTTCGCGCCGGCGGAGATCTGGCGCCTGCCGCTGCCCGAGCTCAAGCGGGTCACGGACCGACTGCTGACGCGGACCTTCTGCACCCTCGCCCTCCACCAGGTCTACAACCTGGAGGGCTGGGGTGCGATCCTGCCGATACGGGACCCCTTCCTCCTGGTCGCGAACCACAGCTCCCGGCGCGAGGCGGTTTACCTGCCGGCGCTGTTGCTGCTCCTGCGGGGCGGGCGACCGGTCCATTTCCTCGCGGACTGGAATTTCCGCCTGATCCCGGGCGTGGGCAAGCTGTACAAGCGCAGCGGGGCCATCACGGTCACCCGCAAGGACGCACGGCCCCGCATCCTGAATGGGCTGAAACCCTTCTTCATGGCCGAAGTCCCGCCGCGGGAACAGGCGGCTCGTGCCGAGTGCCCTGAGCAGCGTTCGGATGCGCTGCAAGTGCTGCGCAGCACTTACCAGGAGGAAAAGCGCTGGGTCGCGCAGGCGGAGTCCCAGCTTCCCGAATCCGACCTGGGGAGCGAGAAGATCTCCTGGTTTGTGGCCTACCGGCGCGGCCGCCCCGCGGGGGTGCTCCGCGTGTACTACGATCCCCCGCTCTACCGCAGTTATGACAACAAGCTGGTGCGCGACGACATCGACGTGGAGCAGTTCCTGCGGGGGGCCGCCACCCGCGAGACCGTGGAGCGGGGATTCACCCACTACATCACGGATGTGTTCGAGGACGACCCCCACAGTCCCTACCATTTCCACACCATGGTCATGGGCTTCAACCCCGTGGCCACCCACGACCACGGCGAGCTGACATGCACGAGCCGACGGATCACGCTGATACTTGATCTGAAGGCGGCCTACCAGCGCCTCCGGAGACGCAAGAGCTGGATCTTCCGCTCGCTCACGAAGGACTGGGACGAGCAGCTGCAGGCCCGTCTGGCCCTTTAGAGGGCATCGCGTGGTCCCGCAGATACCG
>JARRNE010000062.1:0-8088 GCA_037385305.1 Chromatiaceae bacterium
TCAACGGTTTCGGGCGTCTCCGCCACCGGGGCTGAAGTCGCAGAAGTGGATGGTGTCTCGGGCGCCGGCTCTGGCTTCGCCGCCTCGCCGGTCACCCGTCCACTCGAGGGAGGCGCTCCGGCAATGGGAGGGGAACCAACCGCCCCCGAGGGCGCGCCACCGTCGCCACCACGAGCCTTGGGGGCTTCCGTCGGCTGAGCACGCGCGGGAGCCGGCTTCGCGGGCTTCTTGCTCCGGCGCAGGTTCTTGAAGGCATCGAACAGCAACAGGAAGATTCCGCGCATGAGATAGAAGACCATACTCAGGGCTTCTACCGTGTAACCCCAGACCACCACAAGACGTGCGGGCCGCTTTTTCTTGGCTTCCTGTAGCTGTTGGGCCTTTTCCGTTTCTTCGATCGTGCAGGGCACATTCATCCCCGGCGGCGCGCTGGCGACAGCCACTTCGCACAGGTCCTTGCTCGCAGCCACGCAACCCAAGGGGATAACAATCAGCGTAAGCACGGTCGAGACCAGGACGCCGGATGCCAGGGAGATCGCCATTCCCTGGAAGATCGGGTCGGTGAAGATGACGCTGGAACCCGCAACCAAAGCCAACGCGGTGATCAGAATGGGTCGAGTACGGGTCTTGCAGGCGCGAATTACCGCCTCGGCAACCGGCACGCCCTTTTGGACCTCGTGGATCGAGAAGTCAACCAGCAGGATGGAGTTGCGTACGATGATCCCAGCCAAGGCGATCCAGCCGATCATGGACGTCGCGGTGAACTCACCGCCCAGCCCCAGGCGGAACATGACGAAGTGTGCCGGGATGATCCCCAGCAAGGTCAACGGGATGGGAGCCATGATCACCAAGGGGATCCGGAAGTTCCCGAACTCCCAGACGACCAGTATATAGATCAGCACTAGGGCCACCATGAAGGCGGCGCCCATGTCTCGGAAGGTCTCGTAGGTGACGGTCCATTCACCGGCCCACTCCCAGGCGGAATGGCGGTCGCTCGGAGGAGGTCCTATCCAATATGGCTGTGGAACGACCCCGTCTGGTGCCCGATAGCCCGAGTTGTTGATCTCGTCCTGGATCTGGAACATCGCGTAGACGGGGGCTGCGAGCCTACCGCCCACGTCGGATACCACGTATTCCAAAGCCCGCAGGTCCTTGCGGTAGATGATGTCCTCCTCCGGCACCTTCCTGAAGACCCCCAGCTCGCGCAACGGGACAGTGAAGCCACCGTTGGACTGAATCGGGAGGTCCCCGAGACTCTCGATCTGGGAGCGCTCGGCCAGCGGGACCTGAACAACGATCTTCACGGGCTCATGACCCGCCTGCTGCTTGACGTCGCCAATGGGTGAGCCCCCCAGCGCCATCGAAAGGTTTCGATTGATGGCATCGACGGAGATGCCACGACGCACCGCCTTCTCCGTGTCGACGTCAAAGCGCCAGTAATCGTAAGCATCGCGCAGGTAGTTATCCACATCACGCGTGCTCTCGGCCTGGCGGAAAAGCTGAGTCATGTCGCGAGTGAACTGACGGCGCACCTCGGGTGACGGCCCATGAATCTCGGCGACCACCGACTCCAGAACGGGCGGACCAGGGGGCATCTCTACGACGGCCATCCTCGCCCCTGTCCCCTCGATGAGCTTCTTGAGCATCTTGCGGGCCTCGACCGCAATCTGATGGCTGGTCCGGTGGCGCTCGCTCTTGTCCGTCAGCTGTACCTGGATCTCACCCTGCCACGGCTCGGAGCGCAGGTAGTAGTGCCGCACCATGCCGTTGAAATCGAAGGGGCGGGCGGTACCTGCGTAAACCTGAATCGCCGTCACCTCGGGCATCGCGCGCAGCTTCCCGGCCATCCGGTGAGCCAGGTTGGCCGTCACCGGCAGGGCCGTGCCATCGCGCATGTTGAGAACAACCGAAAACTCCGGTTTGTTGTCGAGCGGCAGCATCTTGACCGCCACCCATTTGAAATAGAAAAAGGAGCACGCAAAGGCGAAGGACCCCCACATCGCCAGCCGGAAGAGGCGACGCTTCCCCCTGCTCTCGATGAGGGGGGTGAGGATGCCGCGGAAGAGCTTCTCGACCTTCTCCGCCTGCCGATGCTCACGCTTCTCCGCCGTCTCCAGATAGTGCATGGAGGGTCTCAGCCACTTGGATATGGCGAGATAGGGAGTAAACACGAAGGCGGCGAACAGGGAGATGCCCATCGCAACCGAGCCCAACGCAGGGATGGGCATCATATACGGCCCCATCATGCCGCTCACGAAGCCCATGGGCAGCAAGGCCGCGATGACCGTGAAGGTGGCGAGAATGGTGGGGTTTCCCACTTCGCGCACGGCATCGACGGCGGTCTCGTCGTCCGTGCGTCCCTCCTCCAGCCAACGCCGGTAGATGTTCTCCACCACCACGATGGCGTCGTCCACCAGGATACCGATGGAGAAGATCAATGCGAACAGGCTGACTCGGTCGATGGTGTAGTCGGTGATCCAGGCGACAAAGATGGTCATTAACAAGACCACCGGAATGACCAGCATGACCACCAGGGCGGGGCGCAGGGCGCGGAATGCACCCCAGACGAGCAGGAAGACGAAGCCGGTGGCCACAAACAGCTTGAAGATCAGCTCGGAGACCTTCTCGTCTGCGGTCTGGCCGTAGTTGCGGGTGACGCTCACCTCGACGTTGTTGGGGATGCGCTCGCCCTTGATCTCGTTCACACGGTCGATGAGCCCGTTGGCGACCGTGACGCCGTTGCTGAGCTCTTTCTTGGCGACGGCGATGGTTACCGCGGGAACTCCGTCCGCGAAGAGTCCTTTGGGGGCAGCCGGCCCCGTGTAGTAGGCCACAAGCTGACTGGCATCCTCCGGACCCTGGCTGACACGCGCCAGGTCGTGCACGTAGATCGGAAGATTGTTGCGGGTGCCGACTACCAGCCGATTGATATCGTCCACGCCGGTGAGGAACGAGCCGGTGGTCACCGAGAAGTGGGACCCGCTGGACTCCACACCGCCAGCGGTGCGCTCCGCGTTCGCCGTCTCGATCGTCTGCGCCACCTGATCCAGACTGATGTCATACCCCGCCAGCCGCTCGGGATAGACGTCCACGGTCACCTGCTCCCGGCGGCCTCCGACGATGAAGGCGTTTCCCGTGTCCTTTACCTCTTTGAGGGCCTGCAGCACGTCCTGGGCGAGCAGCCGCAGCTGACCGTCGTCCACATCCGGCAACCCATCCCCGTCGAGGTCTTTGGACCAGAGAGTCAGGGTCACGATAGGTACGTCGTCGATGCCCTTGCTCTTGACCAACGGCGGCAGCACGCCGGGCGGGATCTTGTCCATGTTGGACGCGAGCTTGTCGTTCACCTTGACGAGCGACGGACCCATCTTCTGGCCCACCTTGAACTCGACGGTGACGATCCCCTGGCTACGCTGGGACGCCGAGTAGACGTGCTTTACCCCCGGGATCTCGCTCATGATCCGTTCGAGGGGCTGAATGGCGAGGCTGGACACCTCTCGGGCCGAGGCCCCCGGGTACTGCACCATGATGTCGACCATGGGCACGGAGATCTGGGGATCCTCCTGCCGCGGCGTCATGATGAGGCCAAGCAGCCCCATCAGCAGCATGGACACATAAAAGAGGGGGGAGAGGGGCGAGCGAATGAAGAACCTCGCCGTGCGCCCGGCAATGCCGAGGGTCTCCTCCGAGTGCGCTGGGGTGGGCTCCTGCCCCTCAGGGAGTCTTGGGGGCTCGTCGTGATTCATCGGCTTACCTGCACCAACAGGGACTGGCTCGGCGACAGACAGAGGTACGCCGGCCTCTCATCGACGCCCGGCGACTTGGAGATCAACGGCTCTTCGGGACAACGGGTGCCGTCATCTCGCTGGACCAACCTGCGGCCACCCCCGGGGGCGGATCCGCCAGGATACGTTCTCCCGGACGCAGTCCGCTCAAGACCGTAATCATACCGCCCGGCACGGACTCCCCCACGCGCACGAGCCGGAGCTCCACGTTGCTTTGGTCGTCGAGAACGTAAACACCAGGCAGGCTCCCGTTGTAGCGAATCGCGGAGGTCGGAATCACCGGATTGGTCCGCGCCGGAGCATTGAAATCCGGCACCAGGACCTTTGCGTACATGCCCGGCTCGGCGACGCCCTGGGGCAGATCAAACTTGATCTTCACCGTGTGCCGCTGGGGATCCGCCATGGGAAAGATCTGGGCGACCCGCACCGGCACACGGCGGTGACTGACATCCAGCTCGGCGTTGATCATCATGCCCTCCCGCAGGCCGGGCCGCAGCCGCGCCGGCACGTCGACTTCCACCTGCAGGTACTCGACGTCGGCGTAGTTCAACATGGGTTGGCCGGGCTGAACCGTGTCTCCAACTTCGATGAACTTCTTGACGATGACGCCGCCGAACGGGGCGACGCTCCGGGCGTCCCTCAGCTTGGAATCCAATGCCTGCAGCTCCGCCTGAAGGCGCACGAACGAGTTTCGCGCCTGCTCGATCTGGACACCCGACGAGTAGATATCCCCCCATTGCTCGGCGCCCTGGCTGCGCTCACCCATCACGCTTTCCATCGGCCGGGTGAACATTTGGTCGAACAGATTAGGGATCGCCATGCCGCCGGGCGGGGTGCGGGAGCGCGGCGCGTACAGCTCCCGGTTGTACTGAACACCCGCGTTGCGCACCTGGGCATCCGCAGTGGCCATTTGGGCCAACAAGGCGTTGCGGTTCGCCAAGAGCTCGCGGTCATCGAGGGCGACCAACAGATCGCCCTTCTTGAAGGAATCTCCCTCGATGCCCGCCAGGTATTTCACGCGCCCAGGCAACTGGGCCGCAAGGGTCACCTCCTTGTATGGGATGACGGTCCCGCCGACGGAGACGGTTGGCGCCCCTTGCGCCTGCCGCACGACGTACTCGCCGCCAGCGGGAGGCGGCGCCGCCAGAGCCACAGCGCTCATCGCGATCAGCGCCGCCAGTATTGCCGCCTCAAGCCCGCGATTCGCCGAAGTTGCCATGAGCCTGACTGCTGCCTCTATAGTTACGGATTGTTTACAGAAGCGCGGACCCGGAACGTCCAGGCCCGGTGTGGTCCCACACGTCCTGGCGTGCGGGGCCCTCAGCTCAGCCTGCAGATGGCAGACTCGCCGGAGCCGGGGGCGACCACCCCACGTTATCCGGGACAAAAAATTCTTATGATCTGCCGCCCTAACATCCGAAGTATCACGAAATGACTTTCGGTTTTCAAGCGCGGGCGCCAATTATAGCTTCGAAATCAGACGCCTAACGTCCACCCCCCGGGAACAATGGCGATACCGCACAACCGCGCAGGCGAGGCCCAGCAGACCACTATCACCACACCGAAGGGTATAATCCCTTGGTCTTGATCCCCGTCAACGGGAAGGGTCCCGCGAACGGCGTTTCCATCCCGAACCTGGGCCCACCAAGACACAAGACTGTAATCCCGGGGGCCTCCTCGGCCCCGGTTATCGGTTCGATCTTATGGAGGTCCGATGCCGCCGACCGCAGAGACCATCGATCAGCGGGTCAAACAGCTGGAGAGCCACCTGCAGAAGGAGAACCCGATTCTCCTGAAGGCCGTTCAGGGTTTTCGCATCCTCGATCGCCTCGCCTACGACATGGGGCTGCTGCAGCGCAACCAATCGTTTGCGACCCAAATCCCCTGGTGGCCCCTGATCTCGGTGCTGGGCACCTTCTCGGCAGGCAAGTCCACCTTCGTGAACTACTACCTGGGCTACAAGCTGCAGCGCACCGGCAACCAGGCGGTGGACGACCGTTTCACGGTGATTGTCTACAGTCCCGCCTCGAGCGACACCCTGCCGGGCGTGTCGCTGGATTCCGACCCGCGCTTCCCGTTCTATCAAATCTCCAGGGAGATCGAGCGGGTGGCCGCGGGAGAGGGGCGGCGTATCGATGCCTACCTGCAGATGAAGACCTGTCCGAGTGAACGGCTACGCGGCGAGATCCTGATCGACTCGCCGGGGTTCGACGCAGACGCCCAGCGCACGGGCATCCTGCGCATCACCGATCACATCATGGACATCTCGGATCTGGTGCTGGTGTTCTTCGATGCGCGCCACCCCGAGGCGGGGGCGATGCGCGACACCCTCAAGCACCTGGTGGCCGACACCATCCGGCGGGCGGATTCGGGCAAGTTCCTCTACGTCCTCAACCAGATCGACACGGCGGCGCGGGAGGACAATCCGGAGGATGTCGTGGCCGCCTGGATGCGGGCGCTGGGGGAGGAGGGCCTGACGGCGGGGCGCTTCTACACCGTCTATAATCCGGAGGCGGCGGTGCCGATCACGGACGAGGCCACGCGGCGGCGGTTTGAGGCCAAGCGCGACAAGGATCTGGCGGAGATCTGCCAGCGTATGGACAGCGTGGAGACCGAGCGGGCCTATCGCATCATCGCGGCGTTGCGGGAGACGGCGGTGGCCCTGGGGGAGCAAGTCGCGCCGCTGCTGCAGACGGCGGTGGGACGTTGGCGGCGACGCACCCTGATCGCCGAGGGGGTCATCATCGCGCTGCTGCTTGCGGTTTTTCTCAGCTGGAGCATCAGCTCCGGACACTGGCACGGACTCTCCTACGAGCCCGCGTGGCTGGAGTCGCTGAGGAAGACCGCCTGGGGGATGCGGGAGCTGGAGGCGGCGCTGGTGGTGGCGCTGCTGATTGCACACTTCAACATTCGCCGCCTGGCGGCCCTAAGCGTGCTGCCCTGGCTGCGCCGGCAGGTGGCCGGGCAGCGCCTGCCGGGCGATCCGGTCGCCGCCTTCCTGCGCAACACCCGCGGCTGGCGCTCCGTGATCGCCGGCACCACCGCCGGCTGGGGCACGGGGGGACGCAACCGGGTGGGGAAGGTACTGCGCGACTGCGAGACCTATGTGCAGACCCTGAACGAGCGCTTCACCAACCCGGCGACCGTCGCCGGGGACGCGGTCGAGCAACCACCGGAGGCGACACACCGCGCTTGACGCCTGACAAGCTTGGACGGGATGCGCATCGGGGTCGATCTTGGCGGAACCAAGATAGAGGCCATTGCCCTCGACAGGGAGGGACGAATCCTAGCCCGCAGACGGGTGGCCACCCCGCGACACGACTACAGAAGAACTCTGGAGGCGATCGCCGAGCTGGTGGTGGGGATCCAGTCAGAGCTCGGCGAGCGGGCCAGCGTTGGGGTGGGGACGCCGGGATCCCTATCACCCTTCAGCGGCCGCATACGTAACGCCAAGTCAGTTTGGCTCAACGGCCAACGGCTTGCTCGCGACCTCGCGGACATCCTCGGAAGCCCCGTTCGAATCGCCAATGACGCGAACTGCTTCGCATTGTCCGAGGCGATTGACGGCGCCGGACGATCGGCGCGATGCGTCTTCGGGGTGATCGTCGGCACCGGGACCGGCGGCGGCGTGGTTGTGGACGGGCGATTGCTTACCGGCCCCAACCGGATCGCGGGGGAATGGGGACACAACCCGCTCCCCTGGCCAAACCGGGACGAGCTTCCGGGTCCCCCCTGCTACTGCGGAAAATGCGGCTGTATCGAGACCTTCCTGTCCGGCCCTGGCCTCGCGGCCGATTTTCGGCGTGCCAGCCGCCGCCGTCTGCGACCCGCCGAGATCTCCGCGGCGGCGGACGCCGGGGACGACCAGGCAGAAGCGGCGCTCCGCCGCTACGAGGACCGCATGGCACGCGCCCTGGCCGGCGTCATCAACATCCTCGACCCGGACGTCGTCGTACTGGGCGGAGGCGTCTCCAGCCTCGCACGCCTGTACCCCAATGTTCCGCCCTTGGTCGGTACCTATGTCTTCTCCGACGAGATCACCCTGGACCTGCGGCCTCCAGTGCATGGAGATTCAAGCGGCGTGCGGGGCGCCGCTTGGCTCTGGCCCAAGCGCCAGCCTCCCCCCTGACGGTCGTGGCGCCAGCGCCACCCCGGATGATGTAAGCCGCTGGCGCCACGCCTGTTTCCCTCACCCCGAGCCCTCTCCCAGAGGGGCACTGTCGAAAAAGGCAACAGCCTCTGCGGTGCAGGGACGTGCCGCCGTTTTCCGCGCCTGCAAGCCGTTGAAAACCAAGGGGGTGGG
>JARRNE010000063.1:0-8005 GCA_037385305.1 Chromatiaceae bacterium
GTAGCGGCCCAGCAGGACCTCCAGGGCACGCTGCGCCTCGCCGTAGGCGGCCCTGGTCGTTTCCACCTGAGCATGCGCCATATCAAGCTTGGCGCTCGTGTCCGCGATGTCCAGATCCGTGTCCTTGCCGGCTGCCTGCCGCACCTTCACAAGCGCCAGCAGCTCGCCGTAGACCTTGACCGACTTCTGCGCCAGGGCCAGCAGCTGGCGTGCCTCGGAGGCGAGGTACCAGGCCTTCGCCACCGTGGCCGCAAGCGACTGGCGGGCGTAGCTGTAGTCGAGGGCGATCGCGCTCGCCGTCGCTCCGGTGGCGGCCCGTTGTGCGCGCAGCCTGCCCCACACATCCGCCTCCCAGGCGACCCCTCCGTAGACGATGTCGCTGCTGGAGGTGCCGTCATGACCCTGGTCGTGGGTGAATCGTCCACCGGCCTGCGCACCCACCTGCGGCAGGAGCCTGGCGCCCACCACGCGGACCGCCTGCTGGGCGATGCGCACGCGCGCGGCCGCCTGTGCGAGGTCCCGGTTGTTGGCGATCGCCTCGGCCACCAAGGCGTCGAGCACAGGGTCGTTGAAGCTCTTGATCCAGTCGCTCGTCACCGCTCGGCCGGCCGCGGGCGCCTGCCATGCAGGCGGGACGGCCGTTCCTTTCGGCAGGGCATCGTGCAGGATCTGCGCGTGCCCCGGCGGCGTGGAGAGCGCGCAACCGCTCAGCGTGGCAGCGGCGACCAAGGCGCCGGCGGTCAGCGGCCTGCGCATCAGCCCGAGAAGGGGTAGAGCCAGTTGAACCATGTGTAAGCGCGGATGCCGATCTTGCGCAGCCAGACAAAGCCGCTCGTGGGGTTGGCGTAGATGGCCGCCCGCCCCTGGGTCCCGATCGGGAACTTGGCCTGATCCGGGTCGTCGAGACGGATGATGACCACGAATTGTCCCTGGGGTATATCCGTGGGCACGTAGTTGAAAGTCGGCAGGGTCCCGCTGGGGAGCATCTGTCCGGAGCCGCTGCCCTGCCAGATGGCCTCGACGGTACCGCGCCAGATCTGCCCCGGGTAGAGATCGAGCGCCACCTCCACCGGCTGCCCCGGCTCCACGTATTTGAGGTTTTCCTGAAAGTAGTTGGCGCGGAGGTAGCGGTCCGCATCGCAGACGAGGGTGGCAATTGCCCCGAGTCGCACGATACCCGCCACCATGCCCGGGCGCACCTGCAGGTTCATGACGTAGCCGTCCTCCGGGGCCACCATCAGGGTGTTGTCGAGGTAGAAGCGGGCGAGGTCGAGCTCGGCCTGGGTTTCTGCCACGGTGGTGTTCACGCCGTCGATCTCGGATGTGTACTTCAGCCGCGCGCGCTTCTCGTCGGCTTGCGCTTCCAGGATGCCGGCCTCGGCCGCGGCGACCTGGGCCTCCCACTTCTGGGCGTCCTCCTTCGGGCCCGCCCCCCGCTTGGCCAGGTCGGCGGAGAGCTTCTGCTGGTACTTGTCGTAGACGAGCTGGTCCTTGAGCTTTGCGACCTTGTGTGTGGCCACCGCCACGTCGGCCTCGTCGATCAGCACGTTCTGCTTCGCCTTCGCGAGCTGCGCCTCGAGCTGACGGACCTTGTACTCGTATGGGCGGCGGTCGAACCGGAAGAGCGGGGTCCCCTTCTTGACGTGCTCGTTCCGCTCAACGAGCACCGCGGTCACCAGCGTCGGCTCGGACAGGCGCGGGGTAAGCTGGATGGTGTGCTGGACCATCGTCGCGTTGGTCGAGAGAGGCGTGACGAAGCGCAGGCCGATCATGAAGATGATCAGCAGGTGCAGGCCGAACAGCACCGAGACGACGCCCCAGGCGATGCTGAACTTCAGCCACTTGAAGTGGAAGAAGACGAGCCAGATGAGGACGGCGTAGCCGAAGCAGATGACGAGTCCGGCGATCATTTGGGCCGCTCCTCGGCCGGGTCAGGAGCACGCTGGGGGCCCGCTTCGCCCGCTCCCGCCGATGACCTACCGGCCTTGTCGGCCGCCTTCGGCGGGTCGCCCCGGAGACGGGCGATGTCTTCCTCAATCGCCTGCGCTTCCTCGCGCGGATACCGGCGGATGTCGATGATGTTCGTCGGCTTAAAGGCCCAGATCAAGGCCTGGACCCAGGGATAGATGGTCGGCAGCAGTCCGGCCCAGCCGAGGAGCTTCACTGCCTCTGCCTCCGGATGCTTGCGCGCAATTGCGATCCGGCCAGGGAGACCCGCGAGCCAAACCCAAAACACCACGATCGCCGCCCCAGCAAGCGCGAAGGTAAGGAACGTCAGATAGTCCCAGAAAGTAATCTCAAACCCCACGACTGGCACCTTCTAAACGCTTGCTATTCATTCGGAATGTACTCGTTTATCGCGTCAATGCTCAGACGACGCAAAGCGACCGAGTGGTCAGCTGGCGCCTCAGGCCAGGCACTCAGTACCTTTTTCCATGCTCTAGCAAGTGTATTGCTTACATGCTCTTCCATGTTTTCGCCATGTGCGATAATCACTCTTTCTGCATCCCAACTGAGAATTTTTCTCAGGGTGATCTTTACTATTTCCTTATTTCCCAAACCTATTTGATATTCGGGCGCAGCCTTTGGATTGTTCCACGTTCTAATAGCGCCGACTTATTCGGGTGCCGGCAGAGTGGACATTATCAAGGGTGATTACGGTGAAAGTCGCGCGCAGCGCACTCCGAACCCCCTCGCCTCCTGCGTGAGGGCTGGGGGAAGACACGACACCTGCCGCAGCGCAATGACTGTCGCCCCTCCCCGCGTCCCGCAGCGGCGCTACGCCTGGGTCCCGAAATGCTCCCGCAGCTGGGCTTCCTGCGCCTTGGAGAGATTCGACTCGATCAGCTCCATGTGCTCACCCTTGAAGGCGTCTTCCACCTTGTCCAGCGTCACTTCGGAGGTGAGCAGGAAGAGCGCTGAGGTGCCCTCGGTGACCTCCTCCCTGACCTTGGCGATGAAGCCGTCGTCGATTCCGTAATCACTGAAGTGGCCGGACAAGGCACCGGCCAGCGCCCCCACCGCCATCCCAATGAAGGGAATGAAGAAGATCAGGCCGAAGAGCATGCCCCAGAAGGCGCCATCCAACGCCCCCATCCCGGCCAGGTTCGTGGCCTGTCGGGTTTTCGGCTTCTTCTTGCCCGCCGGCCAGGATACCAGGGCGGCATCTGTTATCCCGACCAAGTGCTCCTTCTGTAATCCTCGCAATTTGGCGAGTGCGTCTTCTGCGCCATCCGGTGTACCGAATTTCCATACGGTGAGAGTTGCCATGGTCAGATGCTCCTCTTTGTGCGGTCAGTGTGAGGTCAAACCTGTGCGTGGTCAGGTCGCGGAACGCACTTCGGATCCGGGCAGGGTGGATCCGGATGGACCGTGCCCCCTTTGCCCCGCCCGCTTGCCGAGCCTTCCCTTGTCCTCAGCCTTCGGCTTCCACCTTGGCGAGCGCGTCTCTCATCGCCTGAAAGATCAAGGTCCGGGCCTCCTTCTCGTCAACCTCGGCGACGTCCCATTCCATGATGCGGCCGTACTTCTTCACCAGGTGCCGGAGGTCCTCCAGGATTTCGCGGTGGTAACGGGCAAGCTCGATCTTCTCAATGTCAGTCATCGCAGATCTCCTCTTTCTTGATCACAAACCGGCACATTCCCGGCATCCGTTACCGCTCAGCGCAGGCGGCTGTGGGGGAATGCTGAGGGGAAGCCGGTCTTCACGCCGCCAATGGTTCTTGTGGTGCCGCCTTGCGTGCGGCCAGCGCAATGAAGATGTAGGACCAGCCGTGGAAGATGAGCTCGACGGCCACAAACAGGCCAATCACCCACAGGCCCGATACCGGCCAGTGAGCGATGATGATGCCGCCGAGCACAATGGAAACGATGCCGGAGAGGAGCGGCCAGTACCACCCGCTCACCGACGCCCGGAGCTGGAAGGCCATCTGGATGCGGATCACCCCCACTGCGATCAGGACCCCGGCCAAGGCAAGGGTCAGCACGCTCGAGGCGAGGATAGGGTCAATCAGGATGAGGATGCCCGCCGCGACATAAAGGAGCGAAATCAGGACATGCCCCACCACACTCTTCCAGCCTCTGCAGGTGAACGCATGGACCAGCTGCAGCACGCCGCCCGCGAGGATCAATACCCCGAACAGCAGGACCGTCGCGAGCGTCAAGGCAAAGGTCATATAGAGCCCCACCGTGCCGAGCACGATTGAGACGATGCCCAGGGCCAGAAGCCAGCCCCAGTTCTTCTTCACTGTGCCGAAGACGGCTGTTACAGCAGCCTCGTCGATTGCGGACATAGCGGTCCCCCTCCTTTCTTGCAGTTAGTCTTAGCGAGTTGATGGGCGCGCTTTATCCCCGCGCCCAATTGGAGCCCGGCGTCGGAGCGGCTCGGCCAGCCTTGCGGACGGCCGGCCGAGCGCCTATTCCTACCCTGCCCGGTATCGCCTGCCTTGGCCTCCGCCTCCTTGCACTTCTTCACGTCGCCCGGCGGCCCCGGCCTGAAGATGATCTTGTTGAGCGCCAGACGGAACGCACCCGCCGACATCATGGCTGCAGCTCGATCTCGCCCGGCCGCCAGGTCTGGTCGAACCAGGGCTCCAGCGGGCCATAGAGGCGCAGGATCATGAACCAACCCTTGCCCGGGATGGTTTGGACCCAGTTGTTCTCCATGCCTGCGGGGGCGTTGGGGCCGAAGAAGACATCCACCGACCCGTCCGCATTGACCTTGAGCGCCTTGTTCTGGCTGCTGACGCTCGGGGCCTGCTGGTCGGTCTGGAGCATCGAGCGGGTTTGGGTGTCGTAGACGATCACCGACCAGAAGTCCTTCACCGGGATGTGCGGCGGCAGGTGCAGCTTGTAGGTCTTGGCGCCGTCGAACGGGTTGCCGTTCGCGTCCAGGGCGGTCCACGGGTACTGCGATCCCTTGCCGACCATCTTCTCCTCCATCGCGGGGGTCACACCGGTGGCGAAGAAGTAGAAGAAGGCCGCGCCGTCGAGGTTAGCGACCCCCGGCGAGACCTCGAACTTGTAGCCGCCGAAGAATGGCAGGCGCCACTGGCTGTGCGGGTAGAAATAGGCATCCTTTTCGCGCATCTTGAACGCCAGGGCGCGCGCGGTCACCGCGCCGATGTTGGCCGCATCCGTCAGGATCTTCTTCATCCGCTCATCCGGATTGAAGGACTTGCCCTTCTCAATTCCGATCGAGGCGAAGAGACCCAGCGTGGTCGGATCGGAGCCCTCGCTCGGCTCTTCCTGAATCACCTGGTTCAGCAGCTCCCAGAAACTGTAGTCGCCCGGGAAGACGAAATTCGAGGGGATGCCCGAGGCATTGGCGAACTTCACCGGGGCAGGATGGGCGGCATCGGCAAGCGGATAGATCTTCAGGGTCTTCTTGACCGACTCGACACCGGGCTTTGGCGACCCATCCACGAGGAAGGTTCGGAAGGGTGCCCAGTTGCCGTAGGTGCTCGGGCGTACGACGAAATAGCCTTGCGGAACCTCACCTTTGTAGCCGGGAGGCAGGATCAGATACTTACCGCCCTTGCCCTTGTCGGGGCCGGTGATGCCGATGTCGATGACCCAGCGATACCAGAAGTCGTCGATGGCGCCCAACGACATGGGGGGAACCTCCAGCACTACCGGTCCCTTATGGGTATCAAGCCAGATGAAGTTATAGATGGTGTTGTCGTTTGCCGTCAGCTCCACGGTCTTGGAGTCGACCAGGTCCTCCCAGATGACGTCCGTCTGGTTGTCCGGGCCGAACTTGCGCAGCGAGTCGCGCATGCTGGCCTGATTGACCATCGGGATGGCAAGCAGGTAGGCCTGCAGGGCGCGCGAGCGATCCAGGTTGTCGTAGATCTTCTCGATGGTGTCGGGCTTCGGAACGCCGTCGCGCAAATTCAGCGTGCCGATGGAGGTTTCGAGCCTGTCAGGGGTGGCGACGCCCGGTGCAATCGGCGTCGTCATCTTGTAATGGGGCGCTGCCGGCGAGCCCTCCGTCCCACCGGGAACGGCGAGATGCTGGCCGACTTCAATCTCCGTCGAGCTCAGCTTGTTGGCCTTGGTCAGCTCCTCCAGCGTCACGCCGAAGCGCTCGGCAATGGCGTCGAGGTTGTCGCCCGCCACCACCCGATAGGTGGAGGTGGCGGCGTTGTAGCGACCCTCCGCATGGCGGCGGGACCCCAGGTCGCCTGCCTGGGCCGTGCCGAGCCCAAGGCCGAGAAACAGGGTCAGAGTCGCAAAGCCCACCCACTTCGAAAGTCGAGACCGACTGGATTGATTCATATCTCCTTCTCACCTCGTTTGTGCCGTGTTGCAGTCGCGTAGGGCGCAATAGGACGCGCACGAGGTTCGCGGATAGCCGCCAAGATTCAGCGCGCCCGTATTACGCCGCATGGGGGCGTCTCATTCGGTGCAATATGCTCCGCTGTTGCACCCCACGCCAAAGCAAGTGCGTCAGTGATTTTGAATCGTTCGGGCGCCGCGGATGCGGGCCACTCCCTTGCGAGAGCGGCCCTCGCCGGTCACAGCCGAGACGACGTCATTGGATGCCCATTGCGGCCTTCTTCATGCCCTCTTCCAGCTTCTTGATGTCCTCCGGCGACAACTGCGGACGGTCGATCCTGATCGTCAGCTTGTTGAATTTCGCCGTCAGCGGGAAGGGCGGCAGATAGTCCGCGTCGTTCACACCGGTGATGGTGTCCTGGCCGATGTCGAAGCTCTCGTCCCACTGGAGGATGATGGGGATCGTCTTCTCCATCCGCTTCGTCTCGACCACCTTGCCGTCCACCTTCAGCGTGCCGGTGCCGCCCTTGCCGATACCGGAGAAGTTGTACGCCATGGTGCCGGTGCCGAGTCCGTCATACTTGAAGTCAAACTCGATGGTGTGCTGGCCGGGCGCAAGCGCCTCCGGGGCCTCCCACTTGACCCACTCGAGATCAAGCAGGTTCCAGCAGAACACCGGCTTGCCCTTGAGCAGATAGAAGCCCCAGCCCGCGAAACGCCCGCCGGAGGTCGCGATCATGCCCTCCGCACCACCTTCCGGCACGGTGATGTCCGCCGTGAGGCTGTACGAGGTGTCGAGCAGGTACGGCGCGTCGCCCTGCGGAACGCCGGTCATCGGCCGCGTATACACAAGCTCGTTCAGGCCCGCGGTGAGGCTCGGACGCGCAGCCGCGACCCTGGCCCCCACAGATGCGTCCAGCGGGAAGACCTGATACTTCTCGGCCTCCTCGACGAACATCTTGCGCATCTCCTTGACCTTGTCCGGATGCTGCGCAGCGATATCCTCGGACTGGTTCCAGCTCTTGCTCAGGTCGTAGAGCTGGAACACCTGATTGTTGAGCGGGTCCGGGTTGGCGGGACTGAAGGCGTCCCAGGGCACGCGGTCGGGCTTGGTGCTCAAGAGCCAGCCGTCGTGATAGAGCGCCCATTGGCCCATCATCTCGAAGTACTGCGTATGGTGGCGGGACGGCGCCTTGGCGTTCTCCGCGTCGAAGGTGTAGGCGAAGCTCGTGCCCTCGATCGGCTTCTGCCTGATGCCGTCCACGGTTGCGGGCGCGGGGATGCCGGTGACCTCGAGCAGCGTGGGCACGACGTCGATGTCGTGGATGAACTGCTCCCGCAAGGCGCCCTTGTCCTTGATGCGCGCCGGCCACGAGACGACCATGTTCTGGTTGGTGCCGCCGAACCGCGAGGCGTTCTGCTTGAACCAGTCGAACGGCGTGTCAAAGGCCCAGGACCAGCCGGCCGACATGGGGTTGTAGGCGTACTCGGTGCCCCATGCCTCGTAGTACTTCATCTGCACGTCCACGGGCGGCTGGACGCCGTTGAAGAACGCGACCTCGCTGAACGTGCCTTTCGGCGCGCCTTCGGCGCTGGTGCCGTTGTCGCCGTTCTGGTAGATGATCAGCGTGTTGTCGAGCTTGCCCAGGTCCAGCGACCGGCCGCCTGGCCAGCAAGGATCCGAACCTTCAGAACATCCCGGTACGGGAGGAATCGGGCAGGCACA
>JARRNE010000064.1:0-16890 GCA_037385305.1 Chromatiaceae bacterium
AAGAGGGAGCTGACGGACTCCTCGTGGGATACCCGGCGCATCGTCTCCGCCATCAGCTGGCCAATGCTCAGTTGGCGTATGCGGCTGCAGGACCGGGCCTGCGCACGCAGCGGAATGGTGTTGGTCACAACCAGCTCATCCAGCTTAGAGGCGGCGATATTCGCCACGGCGGGACCGGAAAGGACCGCGTGGGTGCAATAGGCCACGACCTTCTCGGCGCCGTGCGCCTTGAGGGCAGCCGCCGCCTGGCAAAGGGTGCCGGCGGTATCCACCAGGTCGTCGATGAGCACACAGGAGCGCCCCTCGACGTCACCGATGATGTTCATCACCTTCGCCTCGTTGGCCCGGGGCCGCCGCTTATCGATGATCGCCAGGTCCGCATCATCAAGGCGCTTGGCCAACGCGCGGGCACGCACCACGCCCCCGACGTCCGGGGAGATCACCATGAGATCGGGATACTTCTGGCGCCAAACGTCCCCGAGCAGGATGGGCGACGCGTAGACATTGTCCACGGGGATGTCGAAAAACCCCTGGATCTGATCCGCGTGCAGGTCCACAGTGACCACCCGATCGGCGCCCGACTGGCCGATCATCTTGGCCGCCAGCCGCGCGGTGATAGGCACCCGGGCGGAGCGGGGCCGCCGATCCTGACGCGCATAGCCGAAATACGGGATGACGGCGGTGACGCGCTTGGCGGAGGCCCACCGCAACGCGTCTATCATCACCAACAGCTCCATCAGGTTGTCGTTGGTGGGCGCACAGGTGGGCTGCACAACGAAGACGTCCCGGCCTCGGACGTTCTCCTGGATCTCCGTCATCACCTCGCCGTCGCTGAACTGCCCGACCACGGCCTTGCCGAGGGGAAGACTGAGGTGAGACACGATCTCCGCCGCGAGATCCAGGTTGGCATTCCCGGAGAACACCATCATCTGGGTGGCGGGCACGGACGTTCTCTCCGTCAGCTCGGTCGTCACGGACATAGCAGCGCAGCTCCCGCTCCCAGCCCCTCCGCCGGCGACCGCCGAGCCAAACCGGGGATCTGGGGTCTCAGGGACGGCCGAACCTCGGCATCGAGCTCTGCCGTCGCAGGGCCAAGGGTCTGGTCGATGGCTGGGGCGCCAGGATTCGAACCTGGGAATGCTGGGATCAAAACCCAGTGCCTTAACCGCTTGGCGACGCCCCAGTGAAACCTCAGCTGGACGCCCGCTCCAACAGGGGCGAGCGGTTCACTCCGCGTGCGATGAAACAGTCGAAGCGGGGCTGCGCCCGCTGATAAGCGGCACGGGCCTCGGCAGCCGTCGGGAAGGCGGCAAAGACGCAGCCGCCGGTGCCGGTCAGTCGTGCCCGAGCAACGCCTGCGAGCCAATCCAAGGCCTCCGCCACCGGCTGGTAACGCCCGCGCGCAACCGGCACGCAATCGTTCCGGTCATCGCCCGCAAGAAAGTCCGTGATTGTGATCGGCAGTGAATTCCTTGTCAAATCAGGGTCGGAGAAGACCGCGGCGGTCGATACATGACAAGGGGGAATCAGCACCAGGTACCAGGACTCCGGCAGCTCCAGGGGAATCAGATCTTCACCGACCCCCTCCCCCCAGGCGGCCAGACCGCGCACGAAAACCGGGACGTCGGCGCCGAGCGCAAGCCCGAGGCGGATGAGCTCCCCCTCGGAAAGGCCGGTGCCCCAGAGCCGGTTAAGGGCCACCAGGGTCGTGGCAGCATCCGAGCTACCTCCCCCCAGACCACCCCCAACGGGCAAGTGCTTGTGGATCCGGATGTCGGCACCCAACGGGCAGCGCGTGCGCTCCTTGAGGAGCGCGGCGGCGCGGACCACCAGGTCGGCCTCCGGGGGAACGCCGGGAACATGGGAGACGCGTCTGACAAGGCCGTCCGTGCGCGGCTCGTAGAACAACCGGTCGGCCCGGTCGATGAACTGGAAGACGGTCTGCAGGCGATGGTACCCGTCGGGACGCCGGCCGAGCACCCGGAGCATCAGGTTCAGCTTCGCGGGTGCCGGCCAAGCGGCATCCGCGACTGTCCCCTGCATCAAGGCTGCGCGTCTGACTTGGTCACCCGGTGACGACTGATCACCTTGAGCAGGTACTGGTTGTCCGGGCTCGCAGCCGAGGCCTTATCCCAAACCGCCTTTGCCTCCTCATGCTGGCCCGTGGACCAGAGCACCTCCCCCAGGTGGGCCGCGATCTCGCCGTCGGGCATCTTCGCATTGGCCTTGCGCAGATACTCTAGGGCCTCCTCTTTGTTGCCCAGCCGGTACTGCACCCATCCCATGCTGTCCAGGATTGCGGCATCGTCCGGCTTGAGCGCGAGCGCCCGCTTGATGTAGGACAGGCCCTCCTGATAGCGGTTTGTCCGATCGGCCAGGGAGTAGCCCAGGGCGTTGAGGGCGTCCGCGTGCTTGGGGTCCTTCGCGATGATTGCCTTGAGATCCCGCTCCAGGATATCCATCCGATCGATTGCCACCGCCTGGAGGGCGCGCGCGTAGAGCAGGTCCGTATTGCCCGAATGGGTGGCCAGGGCCTGGTTGTAAACCTGCATCGCCTGCTGCGGCTGGTCGACGTCGTGCAGGATCTGACCCTCCACCAGGGAAAGGCTGACGGCATCGTCCGGATACTGGTCGCGCAGCTGCTGCAGGATCTCCCGCGCCCGGCCCACATTGCCCTGCTCCGCCCGCATCCGAGCGATCCGGACCTGCGCGTCCAGGGCATGCTCCCCCTCGACCCGGCCGTACCAAGACACAGCCGTCTCGGGATTCTTGGCAAGCTCCTCGACCTGGCCCAGGTAGTAAGCCGCATCCCCTTGGCGCTCGCCGGTGTCCCGAAGACGGGTGAAGTAATCCCGGGCGGCCGCCAGGTCGTCCAGCTGCAGCGAGAGCACGCCGAGGGCGAAGAGCACATCCGGCTCCTTCGGCTTGTCGCGCAGCAGGTACTCGAAGACGTTGCGCGCATGCGAGAAATCCCGAGCCTCGACGAGGAGCTGGGCGTACAGCACGCGAAGCGCATGATCGTTCGGGTCCTTCGCCAGCGAATCCTCGAGGATCCCCCGCGCCTTATCGTTCTCTCCCTGGGCCACCAGCACCCGCACCAGCAGGGCGCGCGGCTCGGTCCAACCCGGGCGCAGCTCCGATGCATGACGCGCCGCGTCCGCCGCGTCGTCGTAATCTTGCTCTCCCGCCGCCACCACGGCGGTCGCGAACCAGGCATCCGCATTGTTCGGTGCATGCGCAGTCAGCGCCTTCATCACCGCGAGGCGCCGCGCGGGATCAGGCAGCTTCGACACGATGCTCGCGGCCTGCATATAGCCGTTCCGCCCTTCGTGGCCAGCCAGCGAGATGACCCGCTGCAAGTGATCGAGGGCGCCGGGGAGGTCATTCGCCCGGAGGCGGGCGTAGGCAGCTATCTGATGGGCCGCCAGGGAGTCAGGGACAAGCTTCAGCCAAAGGTCGAGGGCCCGGTGAACGGCATCGGGGTCTCCCAACGCAAGGGCCGCGTGGGTGGCGAGCTCAGCCAGGTCCGGGGCCGCCGCCAGCCGGGCCGCCTGCAGGAAGTGGGTATAGGCCATCCGCTGGTCGCCGCGTTGGGCGGCAATCTGTCCCACCAGGACGGCATAGACCAGATCAGGGGTCAGCCCCTTGGCCGGCTTCTTCGGGGTAGAGCCCGGTCGGGGCGATGCCGTGGCAATGCCCCGCCCCACGGATTTCTTCGCGGTCGCAGGCGTGTCCGCGACGGCGTTGGCTCCCCCTAGCGCCAGTGCCAGGGAGCCCCCTAGGAGAAGCACCGAGAGACGCGACGAGCAGCACATGTCAAGTGGCACTGAAAGAACAACTGAAGGATTAGCTCAAGTATAACCAGGTAGAGCTATGGACTAAAATCTTCCCGGGTCTGCACCCCCCCTTCCGCCTTGCGGCACAGCCGGCATTGCGACGGCGCCACCCGGAGACCGATCCCAAATGCCTCGGTGTCATCCATCGCGCTGCAGCCGGACGAGTGGACGAGTGCTCTAGAATAGCGCGCCCCCCGGGGAGGGGATCTCGACCCGGGCGCGACCGTCCTTGATCCGCCGAGCCAACGCGGCTTGCATCTGCGGCGGGGATGAAAAACAATATAGAGCTCGACGTTAGACAGTGCAGAGCGATGGCGATCCTGGTCCTGGGGCTCAACCACAAATGCGCACCGGTTGAGGTGCGTGAGCGTATCTCGTTCGGTCCGGACATCCTCGTCGGTGCCCTCAGAAGTCTCAGCGACCACGCCGAGGTTGGGGAGGGCGTGATCCTCTCCACCTGTAACCGGACCGAGATCTACTGCGCGCTGAGCACCTCCGGAGAGTCGCCGGTCATCCCGTGGCTCGGGCGATTTCACGGCCTGGACCCGGACCGCCTGACTCCCTACCTTTACACCTACCTGGACCGACAGGCCGTGTCGCACCTGCTCCGGGTCGCCTGCGGGCTGGACTCCATGGTCCTCGGCGAGCCGCAGATCCTGGGCCAGGTGAAGACCGCCTTCCAGGCCGCCCGGGACAGCGGAGCGACGGGCAAGCTGCTCGGCCGACTCTTCCAGCATGCGTTCTCCGTTGCCAAGCAGGTGCGGACGGATACTGCAAGAGGCAATAGCCCGGTCTCCATCGCCTTTGCCGCAGTCGGCCTGGCGCGCCAGATCTTCAGCGACCTCTCCGATCAGACCGCCTTGCTCATCGGAGCCGGCGAGACCATCGAGCTGGTCGCCCGCCACCTGTACCAGCAAGGGGTCGGCCGGATCATCGTCGCCAACCGAACCGCGGAGCGCGCCCACGCGTTGGCGGAGCAGTTTGACGGTCATGCGATCGCGCTGACCGAGCTACCCAGTCACCTGCCCGAGGCGGACATCCTCATGTCCTCCACTGCGAGCCCGCTGCCAGTGCTCGGCAAGGGCGCGGTGGAGAGCGCACTGAAGCGCCGCAAGCATCGACCCATCTTCATGGTGGACATCGCCGTGCCCCGGGATATCGAGCCCGAAGTGGCGGAGCTGAAGGATGTCTACCTGTACACGGTCGACGACCTGCAGGGCGTGGTGGAGGAGGGCATGCGCTCCCGGCAGGCGGCCGCGGAGGCGGCCCACGAGATCGTGGCTTTTCACACCGAGGAGTTCATGGCGTGGCTGCGCTCGCTGGACGCGGTCACCCTCATCCAAGACTACCGCCGTCGCGCGGAGCTGGTGCGCGATGAGGTCGTGGCACGGGCCCTGCGGCAGCTCAGCTCCGGCAAGGAACCGGAAGAGGTGATCGGCTTTCTCGCCCACACCCTGACCAACAAGCTCCTGCACGTCCCCAGCGAGCGTATGCGGCAGGCCGGCCGGGATGGCCGCTCGGAGATCCTCGTGGCAGCCAACGAGCTGTTCCGGCTGTCCAGGAGCGCCGAATCGCGCTCGTGAACCCATCCATTCGGGACAAGCTGGAGCGGGTGTCCGAGCGCTTCAGCGAGATCACCGCCCTGTTGGCGGACCCGGAGACCCAAAGCGATCCGCGACGCGTCCGCGACCTGGGGCGGGAGTATGCGCAGATCGAATCCCTGGTTGAGAGCTATCGGCGGTACAGAGAGGTGGAAGACCAGATCGCGGGCGCGGAGGAGATGCTCTCCGACCCCGAAATCGCCGTCCTCGCCCGGGAGGAGATAGCCGCCGCCCGCCTGCGGCGCGACCACCTGGAGCCGGAGATCCAGCGGCTCCTGGTCCCTCCGGATCCGAACGACCACCGCAACGTCTTCCTGGAGGTTCGGGCCGGCACCGGAGGTGCGGAAGCTGCCCTGTTCGCCGCCGATCTCGTGCGCATGTACCTGCGGTACGCCGAAGAGCAGGGTTGGCGGGTCGAGACCATCAGCACCAGCGAGGGTGAGCTCGGCGGCTACAAGGAGTTGGTGGTGCGCATCATCGGGGAGGAGGTGTACATTCACCTCAAGTTCGAGGCGGGGACCCACCGGGTGCAGCGGGTCCCGGAGACCGAGTCCCAAGGCCGCATCCACACCTCCGCCTGCACCGTCGCCGTCCTCCCGGAGGTGGAGGCGATCGACGAGGTGGACATCAACCCCAGCGAGCTGCGGATCGACACCTACCGCTCGTCCGGGGCCGGCGGTCAGCACGTCAACAAGACGGACTCGGCCGTGCGCATCACCCACCTGCCCTCCGGCATCGTCGTCGAGTGTCAGGACGAGCGCTCCCAACACAAGAACAAGGCCCGCGCCCTGTCTCTGCTGCAGGCCAAGCTGCTCTCCCAGGCCCAGGAGGCGCAGACCTCGGAGCAGGCCCAGTCCCGGCGGCTGCAGGTCGGCAGCGGGGACCGCTCGGAGCGGATTCGCACCTACAACTTCCCCCAGAATCGGGTCACTGACCACCGCATCAATCTGACCCTTTACAAGCTCGACGACGTCATGCTTGGCCACCTGGACCAGGTGATCGACCCGCTCCTCCGGGAATACCAGGCGGAGGCGCTGGCCACCATAATGGCGGAATGAGCCTCCCGATACAGGGGTCGTCCTAACCCGGCCTCAGCGCCGTTGGACCACAGCATCCGCTCCCTGCTGCACGATGCGACTGACCGGCTCGCGTGCGTCCCGGACGGGGCGCCGCGCCTGGAGGCCGAGCTTCTCCTCGCGGAGGCGTCCGGCCTTGCGCGCACCCGGCTCATCGCCCGCCCGGAGGAGGTGGTGAAGCCAGACGCGGAGAACGCTTTCTGGGAGCTGGTCGACCGGCGCCGCAGCGGAGAGCCCGTCGCCTACCTCCTGGGCCGCCGGGAATTCTGGTCCCTGGAGCTGCGTGTGACCCCCGACACCCTCATCCCCCGCCCGGAGACCGAGCTTCTGGTGGAGGTTGCCCTGGATCGGCTGCAGGCGACCGCGCCGCTGCGGGTTCTGGACGCCGGTACCGGCAGCGGCGCGATCGCGGCGGCCCTCGCCCGCGAGCGACCGAGCTGGCTGGTCGTCGCCATAGAGCGAAGCGGCGCAGCGGCACAGCTCGCCCGCCGCAACCTCCAGCGACTCACCCGCGGCAACGCATCGGTGGTGCGCGGGGACTGGCTTGCGCCGGTCGGCCCTCATTCACTGGACGCGGTCATCAGCAACCCCCCCTACGTGCCGGAGTCCGACCCTCATCTGACGCGGGGTGATCTCCGCTTCGAGCCGCGCTGCGCCTTGATCGGCGGGCGGGACGGCCTGAGCGCAATTCGCCGTCTCGCGGCGGAGGCCGCTCCCTGCCTCCGTCCGGATGGATTCTTGGCCGTCGAGCACGGGAACGACCAGGGGCCCTCGGTGCGGCACATCCTCGCCGGGGCAGGTTACGCCGACATCGACACCTGCCGCGATCTCGCCGGTCACGAGCGCGTCACCCTTGCCCGCCTGCCCTGGCGGCAGGGGACGCGAGCCTGTACGCTGGACCCATGACCGACGATCAACTGCTGCGTTACAGCCGCCAGATCATGCTGCCGTGCGTGGGGATCGAGGGACAGGAGCGGCTGCTGGCTTCCCGTGTCCTGGTCGTCGGCCTGGGCGGACTCGGATCCCCGGTCGCCATGTATCTCGCGGCGGCAGGGGTCGGCACCCTGGTGATCGCCGACTTCGACGCGGTGGACCTCTCGAATCTGCAGCGCCAGATCCTGCACACCGCTGAGCGTATCGGGATGACCAAGGTCGACTCGGCCCGGGTCACCCTGCAGGCGCTCAATCCCGGTATCCGCATCGAGGGCTACAAGGGCAGCCTCACCGAGGGGACCCTCGCCGGTGTGTTGGGCGACGTGGATTTGGTCGTGGACGCTTCCGACAACTTCGCGACCCGCTTCGCGGTCAATGCAGCCTGTTTCGGTGCCGGAATCCCCATCGTCTCAGGCGCGGCGATCCGCGCTGAGGGGCAGGTGGCCGTCTTCTCCGGGCAAGTCGGCGGCCCTTGCTACCAGTGCCTGTATCCCCGCGACGGCGGGGTGGACGAGACCTGCGCGGCCAACGGTGTGCTCGCACCCCTGGTCGGCATCATCGGCAGCATCCAGGCCGCAGAGGCCATCAAGGTGCTCATCGGCGCCGGGGAGCCCCTTTACGGGCGACTGCTCCTCCTCGACGCATTGGCCATGGAGTGGCGGACCGTCCGCCTCCCGCCCGACCCCGGCTGCCCCATCTGCGCAAGGCGGGGAGATGGATTCTTCATTTCGCCGCCGCGCCCGACTCGAGCTTGACCAGGTAATTGATCACCTCGATCAGCCGCTCTTTGCTGCCCGTCTGGCCCACGCTGGTGCGGTATTTGCCGTTGACGATGACGGTGGGCACACCGTCGATACCATAGCGTCGCTCCAGCTCCGCTGCTCGGCGCACCTTCATGTTCACGTAGAAGGAGTCGTAAGCCTTCCGGAACTGGTCCGCATTGATCCCCTGCTCCGCCGCAAACGCGACCAGCTGGTCCTCATCGAACAGCGGCCGCCTCTCTATGTGGATCGCCCGGAAGAGAGGCTCGTGGAGCTTGTCCAGAACGCCCAGCTCCTGGGCGGCGAAGAACGCGCGGGCACCGGGCTTCCAGTTCGGACCAAGCACCGCCGGCATGCGCCGGAGCTCGGCGTCTGCCGGCTTGTTCTGAAGCCATTTCTCCAGGAAAGGCTCCAGGTGAAAGCAGTGAGGACAGCCGTACCAAAAGAACTCCAGGACCTCGACCTTCTTCCCTGTGTCCGTGGGCCCCGGTTGACTCAGGCGCGTGTAGTCGATTCCTTCGTCGAAGGCGGACGCCTGGCCGAAGACCAAGAGCCCAAACAAGAGTGTGAAGAATGCTCTCGCGATCATCGCTACTCCTACCTTGCGTGCGTGCGGGGCGCTTGGCTCATGTGTGCAGACCGTAATCCAGCACGAGCCCCAGGAAGATGGCCATTCCCGAGTAATTGTTGTGCAGGAATGCCTTGAAGCAGGCCGTCGGCTCCCGATTGCGAATGAGATAGAGGTGATAAACCGCAAGCCCTCCGGAAACCGCAAGACCGGCGTAAAACCAGGTACCCAGCTCCGCTAGGTGCCCGATGTAGGCCAGCAGAATCAACAGGGTCACCTCGAAGACCCCGATGGCCAACCGGTCAAAGCGACCGAAGAGGATTGCGCTGGACTTGACGCCGATCTTCAGGTCGTCTTCCCGGTCCACCATCGCATACTGGGTGTCGTAGATCAGGGCCCAGAGCACGGTCGCGGCGAACAGCAGCCAGCCCGCCTCGGACACCTGGCCCGTCACCGCTGTAAACGCCATCGGCACCGCCCAACCAAACGCAGCGCCGAGAAAGAGCTGGGGCAAGTGAGTGTAGCGCTTCATGAAGGGATAGATGATCGCAAGCCCGAGACCCACGACCGATAGCGCGACCGTCTGCCAATCGAGGAGCAAGACCAGGCCGAAGGAGACAAGGCTGAGCACCAGGAAGACCCCCACCGCCTCCTGCGGGCTGACGAGGCCCGTGGCGAGGGGACGCCCGCGCGTGCGCGCGACGTGGCTGTCAACGAAGCGGTCCGCATAGTCGTTGATTGCACACCCCGCAGAGCGCATGAGGACGACCCCCGCGAGGAATATCAGGACGACCTGCCAGGGGGGATTCCCGCTCCCGGCGACCCAGAGGGCCCAGAGGGCTGGCCAAAGGAGCAGGAAGATGCCGATAGGCCGGTCAAGTCGCACCAGCCTGATGTAGCGATCAAGCCGCTCGCGCCAGCCCAGCGGACGGGGCTGGCCGATCTTGACCTGGGGAATAGCCATTCGCTGCTGGCCGTATCGTATCCTGGGATGGACCTGATCGCGGGAGGTGATTAGCACTATGGCTCAGCTGGGAGATCTATCGACGGGTCGGGTGCGGGTCGGCAGGACCGTCGGCGCCACGGAGGGCGCCGTCGAGCCTACACGGAGGTATTGACGGCGTGTCCTGACGGCCCGCACCCGACCCTGGCCCTGCAGCTGAGCTATCGCGTTAATCACCTCCCGGGATGTCGGAGCGCGGCGCCAGATTATGACACAGGGCGGCGGGAGTGTCGGCAGCGGAGGGGCTGTAGTCATGGCTGACATCCGCGTATGCACGACGTGCGAAGGCCAACGAAGGCGGGCTCATGGCCCGAGCGGCAGCGCTCCTACACACCGCCGTAGTCCTCCCGTCCCCCCAGCCAGCGGGCGATGAGGGGTTCGGCGCAGTCGGGATGCCGGTCGAGGATCAGGTCCGCCGCCTGCTGGGCGGCCGCGAGGAGCCGCTCGTCCCGCCCCGGGTCGGCGATCCGAAACTGGATCTCACCGGTTTGCCGCGTGCCCAAGACCTCCCCGGGGCCGCGCATCTCGTAATCCTTGCGCGCGATCCTGAACCCGTCCGTGGTCTCCCGCAGGGTGGCGAGCCGCTGACGGGCTTGCCGCGAAAGGGAAGGACGATAGAGCAGGACGCAGTGACTCTCCAGGGTACCGCGCCCCACGCGCCCCCGCAGCTGGTGGAGCTGGGCAAGCCCGAGTCGCTCCGGGTTCTCGATGATCATCAGACTGGCATTCGGCACGTCGAGGCCCACCTCGATGACCGTCGTGGCAACCAGCAGCTCGACATCTCCCGCCGCAAAGCCGGCCATCACGGCCTCCCGCTCCGCCGCCTTCTGGCGGCCATGCACCAGCCCGACCCGAAGCTCGGGGAGGGCGAGGCTGAGGGCGCGGGCAGTGTCCTCCGCCGCCTGGCACTGCAACACCTCGGACTCCTCGACGAGGGTGCAGACCCAATAGGCCTGGCGCTTCCGGGCACACGCGTCGCGCAGCCGCTCGATCACGTCCGATCGACGGGTATCGGGGACCGCCACGGTCGTCACCGGTGTGCGTCCCGGCGGCATCTCGTCGATCACCGAGAGGTCGAGATCCGCGTAGAGGGTCATGGCCAGGGAGCGGGGGATGGGGGTGGCGGTCATGATCAGCTGGTGAGGCGCCCGGCCGCCGCTCGCTCCCTTCTCGCGCAGGCGCATGCGCTGGTGCACGCCGAAACGGTGCTGCTCGTCGATGATGACAAGCCCCAGGTCGCCAAACGCCACGTCCTCTTGAAATAGGGCGTGGGTGCCAACGATCACCGGTATGTCACCCTCCGCGATGCGGCTTACGAGCTGCGTTCGCTCGCGTCCCTTGTGGCGGCCGGTGAGCCGGAGTGGCTCGATGCCCAGGGGCTCGAGCCAGACACGGAGATTGCGCAGGTGCTGCTCGGAGAGGAGCTCGGTCGGGACCATCAGGACCGCTTGCCGGCCGGATTCCACCGCCTGCAGGGCCGCCAGAACGGCAACGACCGTCTTGCCCGACCCCACGTCCCCCTGGAGCAGCCGGAGCATGGGCCGGGAACGCCCGAGATCCGCGGCTATCTCCTCGGCGACCCGCCGCTGGGCCGCGGTAAGACTGAACGGGAGGCGAGCGAGAAGCCTTCCCCGCAGCCGGCCATCGCCTGTCAGAATCGGTCCCTCCACCTGCTGCATTCGGCGCCGCAGGCGGCGCAGACCGATTTGATGAGCGACCAGCTCCTCGAAGGCGAGGCGCACAAAGGCGGGATGACGCCGCTCCCGCAGATCCATGGGCGAGGCCGTCGTGGGCGGTCGATGGAGGAAGCGCAACGCCTCGCTCAGCGAAGGCAGCCCCAAGGGTCGCAGTACCGGCTCTGGAAGCCACTCGGGCAGGGCCAGCGCTCCATGCTCCAGATGCCCCAGGGCCTGGTCCGTGAGACCCCGCCAGGAGGATTGCTGAAGGCCCTCGGTGGTCGGGTAGATGGGTGTGAGGGCAGCCTCCATTGCGGCCGCCTCCCGGCCGCGGACCTGCTGGTACTCCGGGTGGACCATCTCGGGGAAAGAAGCGCAGGAGGAGATCTCCTCCGCTATCATCTGCAAGCCAGACCCGCAGTGACCGGCGGCGGCCAAAGCCGATCTCGGCAGCCCTGACCTCTCCCTCGACCAGGGCCTCGTCCCCGACACGGAGCTCGGCGATGGGAGCGACACGGGTACGGTCCTGGTAACGCAGCGGAAGGTGGAACAGCAGATCCTGCACCGACGCGATTCCCAGCCGTGCCAGGTGCCCAGCTACACGGGGCCCGACGCCACGGAGCACCGAGACCGGCACCGACTCGAGCCGGGTATTGCTCAGAATCTCTCGCACTGGCGTGTCTGCTTGTGCCCGCCTGTCAGCTGGCACTGATCAATCGTGGTTTTCGGCGCCTCTGGCGCTGCAACAGGTAGATTTCATTGCCTGTGTGCTGCTAGCCTCCAGGTAGAACAGTGCTTCCTCAGCCCTGCAAAACGAGGAAAGCGAGGGAACAGCGATGCGCTTTCAGCAGAAGAAGCTGGTGGTTGCGACCCGCGGCCGCGGCACCTACGAGATCTCCCGGGACGTGGCGGGGGCCGTCCGGCAGTCCGGGGTCGCGGTGGGCCTATGTCACCTGTTCGTCCACCATACCAGTGCCTCCCTCATTCTGTGCGAGAACGCGGATCCCTCCGTGCGTCGGGACCTTGATGCCTTCCTGGCCCGCCTTGTCCCGGACGGCGACCGGCTGTTCGAGCATCGGGCTGAGGGCCCGGACGACATGTCCGCCCACGTGCGGACCATTCTCACCAAGACGGACCTCACGGTGCCGATCAGCGACGGCCGATGCGCGCTCGGCACATGGCAGGGAATCTATCTGTACGAGCACCGCACCGGCAACCACCGGCGGGAGGTCACCGTCACCATCAATGGGGAGCCCTGAGCACGGGGTGGGTTCGCTGATGCTGTCACGCAGGAACACGGTCCTCGAGCGACCAGCGAGGTCAGAGCGGACGACTAGCCGCGTGGACCGCTGGAGGAAAGGGGCGGGGCCTCCTGCGTCAGGGTCGGCGCCGGCCACGGCCCGTGGCGGGCCCGAATCGCCTGGGCCAGCTGATGGACCGCCATGGCATAATAGGTACTGTGGTTGTACCGGGTGATCACATAGAAGTTGCTTAGGCCGAGCCAATACTGGTAACCGCCTCTGGCATCCAGGCGCAACAAGCTGACCTCGCCGTTGCCGGCCAGACTGGACCTGATTCCCCGGCCCCTGAGGACATCCAGCGGGTAGCGGGTCTTATAGTCCGCCTGCATCGCGTGGGGAGCGGAACCGCGCACGTCGGCGCGCACGGCGACCAGCTCGCCCCTCTTCCAGCCATGGCTCGCGAAGTAGTTGGCCACACTGCCAATGGCATCCACCGGGCTCCACAGGTTGCGTTTCCCGTCCCCGTCGAAGTCCACGGCGAAACGGCGAAAGCTGGACGGCATGAACTGGGCCAGACCCATCGCTCCGGCATATGAGCCCACCGGCTGGAAGGGGTCCATCCCCTCTTCCCGCACCATGAGGAGGAACGCCTCGAGCTCCCCCGTGAAGTACTCGGCCCTGCGGGGGTAATCGAAGGCCAGGGTGGTCAGCGCGTCCAGCACCCGGGGCTTGCCCATATAGCTTCCGTAATGTGTCTCCACCCCGAGAATCGCCACGATGTATTCGGGTGGGACGCCATAGCGGGCGTACGCCCGGTCGAGGGCCGATCGGTAGCGGCGCCAGAAATCGACGCCGGCGTCGATGTTATGTTCAGTAAGGAACTTGGCCCGGTAGCGCGTCCAGGCCCCTGTCGGTACTGAAGGCCCGTGCACCCTGGGCCGGTTGACGAAATTCAGGATCCACTGCTGGCGCTGCGCGCCGGAGAAAACGCCGGTGAGGTACGCGGGGTCGAAGCCATGCTCCCGCTGCATGCGAACGATGAATGCCTGCACACTCGGATGGTCCGCATAGTCGCCGGCCAGGTGGTCGGTTGCCCCCAAGCGGTGGGAGGCGAGTGTCACAGAGAGTCCGCCGGAGGACCGGTGTCTCCCGGTCTCCCGGGACGAATCGGGCACGACCCGGTCGGCACCCGCAGCACCCTTCCCGCTCGGGTGAGAGACCCGGGGCGGCGCAGAGCTGCAGGCAGTAAGGGACAGGAGAGCGACGAGGGAGAGGACAAGCGGACGGACACGCATGCGGGGCACCCCAGGTTCTCGCGATGCCCCCGCAGCATAGCCCAATGACTCGAAAACGCAACAGGCGACAGGGCGAAGATTTTGGCACCGTCACGAAAGCCAGCCCCGAGCCCGGGAGCGCTGCGGGCCGGCTCAATCCCCGATCAGCATAACGTCATCTTGTGTCGCATTCGTCGAGGAGTGATATGAAACGCAGCTGCTGCGCCATGCCTCGGACTGAACGCCCAGCTGCCAGCACCCCAATACCGGAGCTTTCAACCCAATGAGGGCAGTCAAGCTCCAAACATCCTTTGCCACCAGCGTCGGCGGCTCTGGGGAATGACGATGCTGGCGGGGAGGTCCACGGGCTCGATGAGGCTCATGACCCACCCTGGAAGTGGGGGATTGTCGCTGTACCCGCAGGATACCCCGAGGTTGTGGGGATCGTAGATCTTGATGAAGGTCGGCGCCTGCAGGTCGTCCGCATAGACGATGCCGCAGTAGTCCTCGTCGTGCTCTTCACGCAGCAGCTTGTCGACCTCGTCCACGAAGGTGAGCACGCCGGCGGCGTCGGCGGGATCCGCCGGGGGTGTCTCCCCGACTGCATAGACGTACCAGCCGGCCCCTGCGTCGGCGCGCACTCGCTCCCAAAGCGCATCCAGCTGATGCCAGCGCAATGCCGAGGTGAAGCTGCCGCGAAAGGCTGAGAGAAAGGGATCTTGCTCAGGCATTACCGTATAGTTGCAGCTCTTGTCCCACGGGAGCAACCCGCATGTCGGTCCTTTATGAATCCCGGCTCGCCGAGCTTAGGCTGATCAGCCGCGGCAAGGTGCGCGACATCTACCGGGTGGACCCCACCCGCATGCTGATCGTTGCGAGCGACCGGATCTCCGCCTTCGACGTGGTGCTGCCGCAACCCATCCCGGGTAAAGGAGAGGTGCTCACGCGTGTGTCCAATTTCTGGCTCGCCCGGACTCACGCAATCATCCCCAACCATCTCGCGGATCTCCCGGTCGATCAGGTGGTCACGGACCCCGGTGAACGGGCGCAGCTCGGAGATCGCGCCGTGGTCGTGCGCCGACTCAGACCCCTGCCGGTGGAGGCCATCGTACGCGGATTCATCATCGGGTCCGGCTGGAAAGACTATCAGCGCACGGGGGCGGTCTGCGGCATTCGCCTGCCCGCCGGGCTGCATCAGGCGGACCGACTGCCTGACCCCATCTTTACCCCTTCCACCAAAGCCGCCGTCGGCGCCCACGACGAGAACATCGACTTTGCCCGCACAGCCAAGCTGCTGGGCCGGCAGCTCGCCGAGCAGGTTCGCGAGGTGAGCCTGCGGGTCTATGCGGAATGCGCCGCCTATGCCCGGGAGCGGGGCATCATCATCGCCGACACCAAGATGGAGTTCGGCGTGGACGAAGAGGGCCGACTGCACCTCATCGACGAGCTGCTGACCCCAGATTCCTCGCGCTTCTGGCCCGCCGACCAGTACCGGCCGGGCCTCAGCCCGCCGAGCTTCGACAAGCAATTCGTGCGGGATTATCTGGAGACCCTGGACTGGAGCAAGACACCACCGGGCCCCGAGCTGCCCCAAGAGATCATCGAGAAGACGGCGGCCAAGTACCGGGAGGCGGAGGATCGGTTGACTCGTTGACCAGCAACGGGCGACCGTGATGCTTCGCCTCCTATTACCGAAAGTCGCGCGCAACGCACTCCTCTCCCGCGCTCGATGGAAGTCGTGGGCGCCGCAGGCGTCCCTCGGCACATTGATCACCACGTCGGGCCCTTGGCTGGCGAGCTTCGCCGCTGCCGAGAGCAAAGCACACAGTGGAACCTTATCTTTTCACTCACGGATAGGTACCCTTGGCACCTGACGGGGAAGAAGATACAGAGAGGGCACGGGACATGAAGACGGGAATCGTGACTTCGTTGCTGGTGTGGTTAACCGTGGTCGGGGCAGCCGCGACGGCTGAACCAAGCCGCATCGAGCTGCGTGACGGCAGCGTCATCTCGGGGGCGGTCGTCGGCTTCTCCGGCGGGCATTACCTGATCCGCTCTCCCGCGCTCGGCGAAATCAGCGTCGACGAATCGGAGATTCGCGCCGTTCACCCAGGGGGCGAGGCGTCTGCCGGCTCAGGCTACAGATCGGAGATTCAGTCGCTGCAGCAGAGGATGGTCGCCAACCCGGAGATCGTCACTTTGCTGACCGCGCTGGCAAACGACCCGGAGGTGCAGGCAGCCCTGGCGGACCCCGAGCTCATGCACCTTGTCGCTTCGGGAAACCTGACGGCATTGCAGCGTAACCCGCGCTTCCAACGCCTCCTGGACCATCCGGAGCTCCAGGCGATTCTGGGCCAGATGGCTGGTCACTGAAAGGCGCCGCCCTTCGGGCAGAACCTGGACACATCAGGAGCCATCAGCGGTCCCGGCGCACCCTTGGGGTGCAGCCCGGATGCCGCCGCGCCCGTCAGGGCAGCGACCGCCGCAAAGAGGCTCGAGCCCGGCGTTTCCCGGGCTCGTCACGGAGAGTCAGGGCGTGCCCGGCCGCCGGGAACCGAAAAGTCAGAAGAGAACGGTAGCATTCCGGCTGGATTACTTTACCTGACCCTGCTCGAGCTGGTTCATGCGCTGCTTGAGGGCCTCGATCTCGGCCTGGTTGCCGCCTGCGCCCGGAGCGGGCACCCCATACCCAAGACCGCCATAGCCATAGCCGGGACCGCCATAGCCGTAGCCCGGGCCGCCCCAGCCGTAACCGGGACCGCCGTAGCCGTACCCTGGGCCGCCCAAACCGTAGCCCGGACCGCCCCAGCCGTAGCCCGGACCCCCGTAACCGTATCCAGGACCGTAGCCTCGACCATCCCCATAGTCGCCGCGGTCTCGGTCTCTCCCGCCCCCCATCCACTTGGATGGGTTCATCAGGT